>DAOWOC010000352.1 GCA_030642225.1 Deltaproteobacteria bacterium | reverse complement strand
GCATTATAATGCAATCTGTCATCCTGTTTATAGGTGCGTTCATGCTCCTCATCAACCACGATCAAGCCTATATTATCAAGCGGTGCAAAAATAGCGGAACGGGCACCGATAACAATACACGCTTCACCCTTTTTAATCCTCAGCCATTCCCTCAGTCTTACAGATTCACTAATCCCGCTGTGAATAACAGCAACCTTTTCTTTACCAAACCGTTGTTTAAAAACATGCTCCACACCAAGGCTCAAGGCGATCTCCGGCACTAAAATAATTGCGCTCCGTCCCTGTTTAAGGCAATGGGAAACCGAACGGATATAGACCTCTGTCTTACCGCTCCCGGTAATACCCCATAATAAAACAGGAGAGAATTTCATTGAATCAAGAAAATCACCGATCTTAAGGATTGAGGCATTCTGGGCATGAGTCAACATCTCGTCCTTAACAACAGTATCTTTTGCCTGGGATACAACAGGCTCAGGAACTCTGGATTTTCTCTTTTTCTCCGGCAGCTTTAAATGCTTATAGAATTTATTAGGAACTGCCTCCTTAATAACCATACCAAGTGGATGGCTGTAATAATCCGCCATCCATTTAAGAAATAAGACCATACCTTTATCAAGAAAATCCTCAGGCTCCAGGATTTCTATCACAGGCTTCAGCTTCATTGAAATATCATCGTCACTACCCACATCCACTACAAACCCTATGCGCGTCTTTTTACCAAATTCCACGAGTACACGGCAGCCCTGTCTGACCTTTACCCCGAGTCCATCAGGGATAAAATAAGTAAAAACTCTGTCAACAGCGAGGGGAAAAACCACTTTCGCTAAAGATATCATCTATAAATTTCCATCAGGCAAAAAGATGTAATCATTTTTTTATTGTTAATCCCTCTTTGTCTTGTCATAATAAAAAAATATATACTAAAATTCGCTACACATAACAAAATATAATAATTGAAATTTAATTAACAAGATTTAATTAATAAGATTTAATTAAAATGAATATCCCAAAAAATATCCTTCTCACGCTGACAAAAGACCCTCCTGTAAAACAAGGGTTTAAGGCCTCTGCTGTTGTTGTGCCGATAATAAAAATTAACGGGCAAAATACTCTTTTACTTATAAGAAAAACACTTGACGGGACATCCCATGGAGGTCAGATCGCATTCCCCGGTGGCAAGGCCAATAGCTCCGATACTGATCTTTTGTCCACTGCCTTGAGAGAAACAATGGAAGAGGTCGGTCTTGGCCCTGATAATTTAAAGCCCCTTGGCCGGCTTTCACCGATATCCACCATTACCGGCTTTCATATAGAATCTTTTGTGGCCAATGTAATCAATGGTGGAACACCTTATTGTGCAAGCCCCAATGAAGTCGCAAGGATATTCTATCTTCCTCTTTCAATATTATCAGAAGGCATCCCTTTTAAAACCTTTAGTTTATACCATAATGAAGAGAAATTAAATACAAAGGGATTTTATTTTGACAAGGAGTTTATTTGGGGCGCTACAGCAAGGATTATAGATGATTTAAGTAAAAGAATGAGAAAAAGTGAATATTTGATTGGCTTGTAACAACCTGCTTTTTCTCTTGACTTACATTTAGAATGTAATAATAATATCCAAATATATAAAAATTTTAGGTGCTTAAAAAAGCTTAACAGGGAACCTCGTGAAATTCGGGGACGAACCCGTCGCTGTAACCGGGGACGAATATCGCATATGCCACTGGCCTTAATACTGGGAAGGCGCGGTAAGTAGGAAAATCCGGG
>DAOWOC010000188.1 GCA_030642225.1 Deltaproteobacteria bacterium | reverse complement strand
GGTTGCTGTGTCGCTATTACCAGGCACGAAGTCGATGTTTTTTTTGCCATTGCGATCAACAGCAACCAATATCCAGCAAAATTTTTTTTTGAGCTAATATATGTATGCATCTTATCCATCTCGACAATTTCCAGTGCTGAATCGAAACGAATTTATTTGGCGGCTTTGCCGAAAGCCTTAATCCAGTTATAAACCGCTACATGGCTACATTGCAATATCCGGCCAATAGACCGAAATCCAAGCCCCTCAAGATACATTTCAAGAGCTTGGCGTTTAATTGCAGGGCTTTTACCACGATACTGAACGGTGTGCCTATAACCACAACCCTTACAACGATAGCGTTGCCTGCCTTTTACTTTGCCATCTTTTACGCACATTTCACAATTGCATTTAGGGCAAAAAATCATAGGGCCTCCTTATTTTGTTATACTTAGACCCCACAATAACATAACTATATTAAATTAACAATGCCAAATTTCTTTGGGGTGTTCCTGAAATAATTCGTGTTCGCAAAATTCATAAATATTATTACATAAAATATTTTCTTTAAGATTACAAAAAAATTAAAAAAAGTATCAACTATTAAGTTTGACACTAACAACTGGCATATAATAAAATTTAAAAACTTTTAATTTTGATATTTAAAAAAATCAGGGAAACATAAGTGAAGATAATTATCATAGGCGCAGGTGAGGTTGGATTTAATATAGCGAGCCGTTTAAGCCTTGAGAATAAAGATGTTATCGTGATTGATAAGGATGCTGATGCCCTGTCAAGGATTTCCGACACAATCGATGTTCAGGTATTACAGGGGCATGGCAGCAATCCGGCTGTTCTCAAAGAGGCAGGGATACAGGATACTGATATTTTTCTTGCTGTTACAAACAGTGATGAAATAAATATCGTGGCCTCGCTCATTACAGATATCCTCTCGCCATCCACAATAAAAATTGCAAGAATCCGTGAAACAGAATACAGCAAACTGCAAAAAGTTTTAAAAGAACATCCCCCGCATATTGATACTATTATAAATCCTGACCTTGAGGTTGTTAAAACAATTAACCGCCTGATAAAGATCCCCGGGGCAGTTGATGTGGGAGAATTTGCAAAAGGACGACTTAAATTAATAGGCATACGAATAGATGATAAAACACCGTTTTCCGGAGTTATTCTTCGTAATATTCCAGCTAACATCGGCAAACAGAGGATACTGATAGCTGCAATAATAAGAAAAGAAAAACTTATTATACCCTCTGGGAATGACAAACTTTTATACGGGGATCTTGTTTATATTGTTTCCGAAGATAATGGCCTTTCAGAAACACTTGCTGTTTTTGGCAAACATTTTGAACCTTTTAACAGGGCGATGATAGTCGGAGGCGGGCGGATAGGGTTTAAACTCGCAACACTTTTTGAAGAGCAGTCCATACAGACAAAACTGATTGAAAAAGATCAGGCAAGGTGTAATTTTTTATCAGAGCATTTGGACAAAACGATCATCCTGCATGGCAATGGTTCGGACCAAACACTTCTCCTTGAAGAAAATATCCAGGATATTGATGTTATGATTACCCTTACAGGAGACGAGGAGACAAATATACTCACATCCCTTTTAGCAAAAAACCTTGGGGCAAAAAAAACGATCACAAGAATTAATAAGATAGGATATTTCCCTATAATGAACTCAATCGGAATAGAGCATGTGGTAAGCCCAAGACTTTCGGCAATCAACACCATACTGCAACATGTCCGCAAGGGGAAAGTCCTCTCATCCCAAGCCATTAAAGGTGAATTTGCAGAGGTTCTTGAGGCTGTTGCGCTTGAAACATCGGATATTGTGGGAAAACCCCTTAAAGAATTATCATTCCCAAAAGGAGCGCTTATAATAGGTATCATGCGCAAAGAAGATATTATTATACCCACTGGAGAGAGTGTTATAGAACCAAATGACAGGATTATTATATTTTCAACAAAACAGGCTATTCCAAAGGTTGAAAAAACCCTTACAGTCAAATTGGAGTTTTTTTAATTGCGCTGGTCCAACACTCTAAATTTTACGGGCATATTGATTTTTTTTCTTGGCCTTACAATGCTTATTCCCCTTGGTTTTGGTATTTACTACCATGATGAAAGCATCTTGCCTATTATCAAATCAATGATTATTACTGTAATCGCCGGTTTTCTGCTATATAAAATATTTAAAGCGTCAGATACAGATGCACTGCATCATAGAGAAGGCATGGCAATAGTCACTCTTTGCTGGATCTTTGCCGGTGTTTTCGGGGCGCTTCCTTTTTATTTCAGCGGGACATGCGGTTCATTTTTAAATGCGCTCTTTGAATCCGTATCAGGGTTTACAACAACCGGCGCATCAATCCTGCCCAATATTGAAATAGTCCCGCGTGGAATCTTACTATGGAGAAGCCTGATACAATGGCTTGGCGGCATGGGCATAATTGTACTTTCATTAGCCCTTCTTCCCCTGCTTGGGATAGGCGGTATGCAGCTGTACAAGGCCGAGGTACCTACTCCTGTACCTGATAAACTAAAACCCCATATCCGTGATACGGCAAAGGTGCTATGGAAGGTTTATATTCTGATGTCTGTTGTTGAATTCCTGCTCCTTTTTATCGGTGGGATGAGTTTTTTTGATGCCATCTGTCACACCTTTACAACAATGCCGACAGGAGGTTTTTCAACAAAGAATGCCTCTATAGCACATTTTAACAATGTTTATTTTGATATTGTAATTATATCCTTCATGTTTTTTGCCGGTATTAATTTTGCTCTTCATTACCAGATGTTAAAAGGAAAACCGCTTGCTTTCTGGAAGGATGATGAATTCAGGGCATTTTTCGGGGTTACCCTTTTCTTTTGCCTGCTTGTAAGCTTTAATCTATTTGGTCCTGTTTACAGTAATTTTTTTGAATCATTACGATTTGGCACATTCAATGTAATATCAATTATTACAACCACTGGTTTTGCTACTGCGGATTTTGAAAAATGGCCGCCCCTTTCACAGCTCATTCTTGTTCTGTGTATGTTTTTCGGTGCTTCAGCAGGTTCAACTGGTGGCGGAATTAAATTTTTAAGGATTATACTCCTGTTCAAACACTGTTTAAGAGAATTATTCACATTGCTTCATCCACATGCTGTAACACAAATCAAACTTGGCGCAAGGATAGTCCCTGACAATATAATGAGAAGCATATGGGGCTTTTTAGGACTTTATATAGGCCTTTTTATCTTATGCACATTAATACTCGCCGGAATGGGTGTTGATATAATAACATCATTTACATCAGTGGCATCATGTATTGGCAATATAGGACCCGGCCTTGGTCTGGTGGGACCAACTGATAATTTTACCGCTATACCTGAAGCAGGAAAATTAGTGCTGATCTGGTGCATGCTTCTTGGAAGGCTTGAAATCTATACAGTTATTATTCTCCTTGTCCCTGAATTCTGGAGAAAATAAACAGTTGTGGGTCATCTCCAAATCAGTTGATGATTCTATAAGGATTCAAGGGTTCAAGTGAAATGCTTAAAAATTACAAAAATTTAAAGGATGCTTAAGGCATTTTATTATTCGATGTTCGATGTTCGATGTTCATTTTTTCAATCCCTCACAGGCAAAAATAACTTAGGATCTTGACTAAATGTGCATTTTACTCAAGAGCAGATATCGAAATGGGCAGCACTAAGTTCCCGGTCGGAGTCAATACCATTGTTCGCCTTAAGTCG
>DAOWOC010000089.1 GCA_030642225.1 Deltaproteobacteria bacterium | reverse complement strand
GTGCTGGAGTGCATACAAGCCAAAACATGTCATCTTTGCGGCATCTTCATAATCATAGACTGCAAACACACCACAGGATTCCCTTGGCCTTTCCTCCTTAAATTGGTTGTTTGCAGTAGATAAATCAGACAAAAGACCATGTCTTGGTTCACGAGTTTTATAATTTTCATGACCGGACATTATTTTTTTACTATGTATAATATTTTGCATAATTTGCCAGCCTTTTTATAGAGTATGGTATTTCTGTAAAGATTTTACCGTGAGCTTTTTGTTCTTGAGTGCAAGAATAGCAGCGGCAATGGCGCGAGCCGATGCAATAGTAGTAGTATATGGAATATTGAAATCAAGGGCAGAACGCCTGATGGAATAAGATTCGGATGTTGTCGCTTTTCCGGCTGTGGTGTTGATTACAAGCTGTATTTCTCCATTCTTGATGTGATCAACCACGTGTGGTCTTCCTTCCCTGACTTTTTTTACCCTTTTATTGAGTATACCTCGATCAGAAAATAGTTTTGATGTTCCTGATGTTGCACATATAGAAAAACCCATTTCCTGAAATATTCTTACTGTGGTCAGTATGGCAATTTTATCGCTATCCTTGACGCTTATAAAAACCTGTCCTTTTAAAGGCAGAATCATACCAGCTGCAATCTGTGATTTAGCAAAAGCCATGCCAAAGGTTTTGTCTATTCCCATTACTTCACCGGTAGAACGCATTTCCGGTCCTAACAGGGTATCAACACCAGGAAAACGGTTAAAAGGAAAGACAGCCTCTTTAATGGATATAAATTTATGAGTAATATCTAAAGGCATTTCAAGTTCATCAAGCGTTGCCCCTAACATTACTTTTGTGGCAACCTTGGCAAGAGGTATATTGGTGGCCTTGGAAACAAAAGGAATTGTCCTTGAAGCACGTGGATTGACCTCTAAGAGATATATTTTATTATCTTTTATCGCATACTGTATATTCATCAGTCCGATCACGTTAAGCTCCATAGCGAGTGATTCTGTCTGTTTTTTTACCTCGTTGATTATTTCTGGCGCAAGTGAATAAGGCGGGATAACACATGCTGAATCACCTGAATGAATGCCTGCCTCTTCTATATGTTCCATGATTCCGGCTACAAGGGTACGATGCCCGTCGCATATGGCATCAACATCCATTTCAACAGCATCCTCTAAGAATCTGTCAATAAGTATGGGATGTTCAGGGGATGCCATAACAGCTGTTTTAGTATAATTTATAAGATCATTCTTATCATATACAATCTCCATGGCCCTGCCGCCAAGCACATATGACGGCCTTACAACAACCGGATAGCCTATTTTATCCGCTATGGCAACAGCGCCTTCAATATCTGTTGCAATGCCGTTCTCAGGCTGTTTTAAATTTAATTTATCTACAATAGCCTTAAATCTTTCCCTGTCCTCGGCCCTGTCAATGGAATCAGGGCTTGTGCCCAGTATAGGAACTCCGGCTTTCTGCAATGGCATGGCAAGATTCAGAGGCGTCTGTCCCCCAAACTGGACGATAACGCCCTTAGGTTTTTCCTGCTCCACAATATTTAAGACATCTTCAAGTGTTAATGGTTCAAAATAGAGCCGGTCAGATGTATCATAATCCGTAGATACAGTTTCAGGATTTGAATTTACCATTATGGATTCATAGTTATATTCTCTTACTGCGAGTGCAGCATGAACACAGCAATAATCAAATTCAATGCCCTGGCCAATGCGGTTTGGGCCTCCCCCAAGGATTATTATCTTTTCTTTTGTCCCTGATCTTACTTCATTTTCAGTTTCATAGGTTGAATAATAATATGGTGTATAGGCCTCAAATTCAGCGGCACAAGTATCAACAAGTCTGTAAACCGCTTTCACCCCATACCCTTTTCTGCGTTCTCTGATTTCAAATTCTTTAACTCCTGCAAGTTCAGCTATCCGGCGGTCGGATATTCCATATTCCTTAGCCTTTTTCAGGAATTTTATATCTGTTTCCTCATCATCATTATGCTCAGTCATGCTGAATCTGCTGAAATATTCCTGCAACTCATCTTCAAATTCAAGGATATCGGTGATTTGATGAATAAACCACGGGTCAATAGAGGTAAGTTCAACAATCTCTTTTATGGAAAAATTACTGCAAAGCGCCTTTGCAATATAATAAAGTCTTTTTGAATTAGGTGTGGCAAGAAAAGCCGCTATCTCTTCCCTGGTCTCTTTTTCTTCCCCATGTTTATTAAAGGATATATAACCTGTTTCAAGTGATCTGATCGCCTTGTTTAAGGCCTCTTTAAATGTTCTGCCAATTGCCATGGTCTCACCCACGGACTTCATTGATGTTGTAAGCGTGTCAACAGAGCCTGGAAATTTTTCAAATGTAAAACGGGGGATTTTGACAACACAATAATCAATTACAGGCTCAAATGATGCCAGTGTCTCCCTTGTAATATCATTTTTCAATTCATCAAGTGTATAACCTATTGCAAGTTTTGCAGCAATCCTGGCAATGGGAAAACCTGTGGCCTTGGACGCAAGAGCGCTGGAACGCGAAACCCTTGGGTTCATTTCAATAACCATTAGATCGCCATCCGCAGGATTTACAGCAAATTGTATATTGGAACCGCCTGTTTCAACACCTATTTCACGAATAATATCAATAGATGCATTACGAAGTCTTTGGTATTCCTTGTCTGTAAGTGTTTGCGCAGGCGCCACTGTGATTGAATCGCCGGTATGAACCCCCATAGGATCCAAATTTTCTATTGAGCAGATAATAACAACATTATCAGCCTTATCGCGCATCACTTCAAGCTCAAATTCTTTCCACCCAAGCAGGGATTTTTCAAGCATAACCTGGTCTATCAGGCTGTTATCAAGACCGCTTTTTATAAGTTCTTCAAGGTCATCCCAGTTATAGGCTACTCCGCCTCCTGTTCCACCAAGGGTAAAAGAAGGCCTTACAATTATTGGTAATCCTATTGTTTTTACAATATCCCTTGCTTCCTGAACAGAATGCGCAAACCCGCTTTCAGGAACTTTGAGCCCGATATTTTGCATGGCTGCCCTGAATAACTCCCTGTCTTCAGCCTTTCTAATGACATCAACAGAGGCAGCTATCATCTCCACCCCATATTCATCAAGTATACCGCTTTCAGCTACTTTAATGGCAGTATTAAGGCCGGTCTGCCCCCCTAATGTTGGAAGGAGTGCATCAGGTCTTTCTTTTTTTATAATCTCTGCAACAGCTTCAGGGGTTATGGGTTCAATGTAAGTACTGTCAGCGAGTTCAGTGTCAGTCATAATAGTAGCGGGATTGGAATTGATCAGGATTACCTGATACCCTTCTTCTTTCAGCGCTTTACATGCCTGTGTGCCTGAATAATCAAATTCGCAGGCCTGGCTTATAATAATAGGACCTGAGCCTATAATCATTATTTTTTTTATGTCGGTTCTTTTAGGCATTTGATTTATGACTCATCCATCATTTGTATAAAACGGTTAAAAAGATAAGCTGCATCATGCGGACCCGGAGAAGCTTCAGGGTGATATTGTACTGAATAGAGCCTTTTGCCATTATCCCTTATGCCTTCCAAAGTATTATCATTAAGATTTATATGTGTAATAGTTGTATCTTGTGGCAGACTCATGGTATCAACTGCAAAACCATGATTTTGTGAAGTAATTTCCACGTTTCCTTTTTCAAGGTTTTTAACAGGATGATTGGCTCCCCTGTGACCGAATTTAAGTTTAAATGTTTTTCCGCCAAGGGCAAGACAGAGCAGTTGATGCCCAAGGCAAATTCCGAATATTGGAAATTTCCCTATTAATTTTTTTATATTTTCAATGGCATAAGTTACTGCCGAAGGGTCTCCAGGGCCATTTGAAAGAAAAACGCCATCCGGATTCAATGTAATAATTTCTTCTGTTGTAGTGCTTGCAGGCACGACAAGCACTTTGCACTTCAAGTCATTTAACATTCTTAAAATATTATATTTTATCCCAAAATCAAAGGCAACGACACGATTTATATAATCTTCCCCCCATGGATTTTTGCCTGAAACGTATTTGGGACCGTTTTGTGTCCAGATATATGGTTTTGCACAGGTTACATGACGCACCATGTCAATATCTGTTATGCCTGAAGATGCCCCTACCTCTTCTATCAGTTCTGAAACAGGCCTTTTCTGATCCTGAAAAATAGCGCCCTTCATAGCGCCTTTAATCCTGATATGTCTTACCAGCGCGCGTGTATCAACCCCCTGAATACCGACTATACCTGCATTGTCTAAAAAATTTTTTAACGATGCATCTGCCCTCCAGTTACTGTAATGATGAACGTATTCCTTTACAATAAATGCGCTGACATGTATCCCTGCGGATTCCATATCTTCAGGCGTTACCCCGTAATTACCTATAAGGGGATATGTCATGGTTATTATTTGCCCTTTATATGAAGGGTCTGTAAGTATCTCCTGATATCCGGACATACTTGTATTAAAAACTATTTCGCCGAAAACATGGGAGGCCGGGCCCGCAAACTGCATACCATTAAAATGTGTCCCGTCTTCAAGCATAATAATGCACTCATGTGCTATATTTTCTAAAATTTTTCTTTTAACCTCTATCATTAAACTCTCTTTAAAATATGTCTGACCCTTTCAAGGTCTTCAATTGTATCAACACCCTGTTCTGCCTTGTCAACAATAATAACTTTTATCTTCCGGCCATTTTCAATGGCTCTAAGCTGTTCTAATTTTTCATATGATTCAAGCCTGCCTGTTGGAAATTTTGTAAATGTTTCAAGAAACAATGCAGTATAGGCATAAACTCCGACATGAAGAAGGCATCCTTTAAAATCAGAGTCCCTGTAAAATGGTATTAGTGATCGTGAAAAATAAAGGGCAAAACCATCATTATCCATGACCACCTTGACACAGGAAGGGTCATGGGCAATCTTTATATCCTCCAAAGGGCTTGCCAGTGTTGCCATCTCTATGTTGGACTGGTTAAATTGATCTGTTAATAATTTTAAATGGTTTGGATTCATCAGGGGTTCATCTCCCTGAATATTAACCACGATATCGTCTTTCTTAAGCCCCATGATCCTTGATGCCTGGGCCAGGCGATCTGTTCCGCTTTGATGCTCATGGGATGTCATAATAGCCTCACCGCCGAAATTTTCCACAGCATCAATAATCCGCCGGTCATCTGTTGCAACTGCAATTTTATTGAAAACATTGCTTTTAATTGCATTCTGATAAACATAATAGATCATGGGCCTGCCATTGATTTCTGCAAGAGGTTTTCCCGGCAAACGTCTTGAATTGTAACGGGCTGGTATTATACCGATTTTTTTCATTAATAGTTTATAACCATATCTTTTTATTATTTATATATACAGTTTGATATAATTTGAAATTACGATAAACTATTTCAAGGGATAAATCTTGTCAAGTTAGAAGTTTGAAAATCAAAATTAGCGGATGGCAGATATATTTGTAACTGTTTACGGTTTACAGGTATCGGTTTACGGTTGAAAAACTGTAAACTGTGAACCGACAACCGT
>DAOWOC010000106.1 GCA_030642225.1 Deltaproteobacteria bacterium | reverse complement strand
TGAGGAATTATTTATTATATTTGTATTAATAATAATTTATGTGAGTAAATGCTACTTTTGATGATGTTAAGGAGGAATTGGAGCGTGGGGAGCAGTATGTTTATGCTAACTATGCTTGTTAAATAATTATGGAAAGTTTGAATTTAGGTGATCTAAAAGAAAAGGATATTAAGGAATTAATAAAAATGGGCCGAGCCATGGGTATTGAGGGCGTGAGCGGTTTACGCAAGCAGGAGCTGATATTTGCTTTACTGAAATCCCATATAGCAAAAAATGGCTTGATAAACGGTAGTGGTGTTATTGAAATTTTGCCTGACGGATTTGGTTTTTTACGGGCACAGAAAGACAATTATCTGCCTGGCCCGGATGATATATATGTATCACCATCACAGATAAGGCGTTTTGGTCTTAGAACAGGGGATACGGTTTTCGGTCAGATCAGGCCGCCAAAAGACAACGAACGTTATTTTGCATTGTTAAAAGTGGAGGCAGTAAATTTTGAGAATCCGGATGTGGCTAAGGATAAAATACTTTTTGATAATTTAACCCCGCTTTATCCTGACCGGAAAATAGATCTTACTGTTTCACCCCAGGAATATAGTATCAGAATTATTGATTTATTATCTCCTATAGGATTCGGGCAGAGGGGTTTGATCGTTGCTTCTCCGAGGACAGGGAAGACCATGCTGCTTCAAAAAATAGCAAATACTATTGTTTCAAATTGTAAGGATGTCCATCTCATAATACTTTTAATTGATGAAAGGCCTGAAGAGGTCACGGATATGATCCGGACAGTTAAGAGCGCTGAGGTGGTTAGTTCAACATTTGATGAGCCTGCGCAGCGTCATGTTCAGGTTGCTGAAATGGTGATTGAAAAGGCAAAACGTTTAGTTGAGCATAAAAGTGATGTGGTAATTCTTCTTGACAGTATAACCCGTTTGGCGCGTGCTTATAATACTGTGGTGCCGCCGAGTGGTAAAATTTTGTCCGGTGGTGTGGATTCCAATGCGCTTCAGCGTCCCAAGCGTTTTTTTGGCGCTGCAAGGAATATTGAAGAGGGCGGGAGCCTGACTATTATGGCTACAGCTTTGGTTGATACAGGTAGCAGGATGGATGAAGTGATATTTGAAGAATTTAAGGGTACCGGCAATCTTGAAATTCAGCTTGACAGAAGGCTGGCAGACAAGAGGGTCTTTCCTGCAATGGATATAAATCGATGCGGGACAAGGAAAGAGGAACTCTTAATGTCAAAGGATGATCTTAACAGGATATGGATTCTGCGTAAGCTTTTATCACCATTAAATCCTGTTGACAGCATGGAATTTCTTATTGATAAAATCGCCGGCACAAAGGATAATAAAGACTTTTTAGAATCCATGAACAGATAGAGCAGGTAAATTTGTAAAGAGTTGTAATTATAGGCCTTTGAAAAAAATTATCCCTATTAATTGGGGTAAATATCAATATTTTTTATGGAGGGTTTTTTTATGAGATTTTATAAAGGGAAGTTGCTTTTTGTGTTGGTAATGGTCTTTGTACTTGGTGTATGTTTAACAAATTATGCTGTTGCGTCAGAGGATTCTGCAATAAAGGTTAATATCAATACCGCTGCCTTGGAAGAATTGGTTGAACTCCCAGGCGTTGGCCCTGCAATAGCCCAAAGGATTATTGATTACAGAAACGCTCATAAATTTATGAAAATTGATGATATTTTGAATGTTAAGGGTATGGGTGAAAAAAAATTTGAAAAACTCAAGGATTTAATAGAATTATAATAAAAAAATATACTGGTATTACTCTAAAGGTTGGTGTTGATTGTTTTATAAATCACATCGGCCTTTTTTTATGAGACTATTAAAATTATACATTTTAAAATATCTGAGTTTATAAAAAACACACAAATTTTATACAAATCTTGACACTTGGAGCATAAACCCTTAATTTTTTTATTAAGTTTATAAAAACATGAAAATATATTTTTAAGAAATTTTAAAGGGAGCAAAATCTGAAAATGAGTTCAAAATATGTTGATTACTATAAGGTTCTTGGCGTTTCAAAAGAAATCAGCCAGGATGATATGCAGAGAGCTTACAGAAAACTTGCAAGAAAATATCACCCTGATGTGAATAAAGACCCTGGCGCTGAGGATAAATTTAAGGAAATTAGCGAGGCTTATGAGGTTTTAAAAGATCCGGAAAAACGTAAAATGTATAATGAACTTGGTTCTAACTGGCAACAGGGTCAGGATTTCAGAACTCCTTCAGGTTGGGAAAATGTGCATTTTAACTTTGGGTCGAGCGGTGATGCCGGAGGGTTCTCTGATTTTTTTAATGATTTATTCGGGGGCAGGCGCAGCAGACCTCATAGCTGTGCACGCTCTTTTTATAGTTCAAGGGGCAGTGATCAGGAAACCGTATTATCACTGACTATAGAAGAAGCATATAATGGCGGCAAAAAGAATTTACAGTTTACAACAACTGAGTTGTCCCCACAGGGTATGCCCATTCCCAGGGTGAAGACCCTTGATATAAATATTCCAAAGGGTGTGCTGGAAGGTCAGAAGATACGCCTTGCAGGGCAGGGTGGCGCAGGTTCCGGTGGCGGGGCGGCTGGTGATCTGTATTTAAAAGTCATAATAGAACCTCATCCTGTTTATAAATTAAATGGTCGGGATATTTATATGGATATTCAAGTCTCTCCATGGGAAGCCGCTCTTGGGGCAAGTGTGTCACTTCCGATCCTTGGCGGCAGTGTTAGTGTAAAGGTGCCGCATGGTTCATCTTCAGGCAAAAAAATGCGGCTTAAAGGTAAGGGGTTTCCAACAAAAAAAGGTCGGGGGAATCTTTATCTGATAATTAAGATAGTGCTCCCGCCGATAATAACACCTGATGAAAAAAAACTTTTTAAAGAGCTTGCCAGTGTCTCAAAATTTAACCCCAGGGCAGAAGCGGAGGTATGATATGAATTTGGATTCCGGGATATTGAGCATGGATGATCCGAGATTTTCATTAATCAGGGGGCATTTAATCTCTTTAAATGAACTTGCCGGGCTTACAGGGGTCAATCGGGATTTAATCCACCATCTTGTAAAACTTGGCATTTTAAGTCCTGTTGCCGAAATTTCAGATACGGAAATGCTTTTTAGATATAATGCTATTTTGTTGTTAAAAAAGATTATCAGGTTAAAGACTCAGCTCGGGCTCAATTATAATGGTGTTGGGCTTGCTATGGAACTTCTTGATCGAATTAACAGGCTTGAAACAGAATTAAAACAATTGAGAAGTCTCTTTGATCTGATTTAGCAGCGATTAATGATTATTGGATGTTTATGAAAATATATATTAATGTTTAAGACAAGCTGGAGGCAGAAATGGACCTTAATAAACTGACTCAGAAGTCTCAGGAGGCTGTACAAAATGCTCAATCCCTTGCAATACAGCATGGGCACATGGAAGTGGATATTCAGCATATCCTGATGTCGCTGCTGACACAGGATAATGGATTAATCCCCCGCGTTTTGACCAGGATGAATGTTTCGGTTCCGGTTTTAACCGCGAGGGTTACAGAGGAGCTTGGAAAGATACCAAAGGTTACAGGCCCTGGTGTGGAACCCGGAAAGATATATATTACACAGTCATTGAACCGGATTTTAATGAATGCGGAATCCGAGGCCAAACACCTTAAGGATGAATATGTTTCTGTTGAGCATATACTACTTGCTATTCTGGAAAAGGGGGGCTCAACACCATCCGGCCGTTTACTTGCGGAATTTAATATAACCAAAGAACGTCTCCTTGGTTCTCTTGCCGAGATACGTGGCGGCCAGAGGGTCACAAGCGCTGATCCTGAAGGCACATATGATGCCCTGGAAAAATATGGCTCCGACCTGGTTGAGGAGGTGAAAAAGGGCAGACTTGATCCGGTTATTGGAAGGGATTCTGAAATACGACGCGTTATCAGGATATTATCAAGAAAAACCAAAAATAATCCTGTTTTGATCGGTGAGCCGGGTGTTGGCAAGACAGCTATTGTTGAAGGACTGGCACACAGGATTGTAAAGGGTGATGTGCCTGAAAATTTAAAAGACAAGAGCGTTTTTGCACTTGATATGGGCTCACTGATTGCAGGAGCCAAGTTCAGGGGAGAGTTTGAGGAGCGTCTTAAGGCAGTACTTAAGGAAATAAAGTTGAGCGAGGGCAGGATACTTCTTTTTATTGATGAATTGCATACCATTGTTGGGGCCGGCAAGGCAGAAGGCTCCATGGACGCCGGTAATATGCTTAAACCCATGCTTGCGCGCGGAGAGTTGCATTGTATCGGTGCGACAACTATTGATGAATACCGTAAGCATATAGAAAAGGACGCAGCGCTTGAGCGGCGTTTTCAGCCCATTCTCGTTGATGAGCCAGGGGTTGAAGATACAATATCAATCCTCAGAGGACTGAAAGAACGTTTTGAAGTTTATCACGGCGTTAAGATACAGGACAATGCCATCGTCGCATCGGCTATATTATCGCATCGTTATATCAGTGACAGATTTTTGCCTGACAAGGCCATAGACCTTGTAGATGAGGCATGTGCAATGATTCGTACGGAGATCGATTCCATGCCTGCAGAGCTTGATGAGGTGACGCGCAGGATGATGCAGCTTGAGATTGAAGAGGCGGCGCTTAAAAAAGAAAAAGATAAATCAAGCAAAGAACGGCTGAAAATTCTTCAAAAAGAGCTTGCCGATCTCAAGGAAAAATCCGGTTCCATGAGAGCCCAGTGGGAATCTGAAAAGGATGTTATTAAAAAGATACAGTCATTACGTGCAAATATTGAAGAGGTGCGTCATCAGATAGAGCTTGCGGAAAGAGATTATGATCTCAACAGGGCAGCTGAGCTTAAACATGGTCGTTTACCGAATATGGAACAGGAATTGAAAAATATTGAAAATACTTTTTCAGAGCATAATGATCAGGACAGATTATTAAGAGAGGAGGTTACTGATGAAGAGATAGCAGATATTGTATCTAAGTGGACAGGTGTGCCAGTGAAGCGGCTCGTAGAAGGAGAAAAAGAAAAATTACTTCAACTTGACAGTGTGCTGCACAAACGTGTTATCGGAC
>DAOWOC010000137.1 GCA_030642225.1 Deltaproteobacteria bacterium | reverse complement strand
TTCGATTATCTTTACCACCGGCAAGACCAGCAGAATGCTGCACAAAATTGGCATCCATTTCTTTTGCAATCAAACGCGCAAGAGTGGTTTTACCTGATCCCGGAGGCCCCCAGAAAATTAATGATGCAAGGGATTTTTTTTTAAGGACGCTGTTTATGAGTTTTCCTTCTCCCATAAGATGATGCTGACCCGCAAACATTTCAACTGTTGTTGGCCGCATTTTTTCCGCAAGGGGGAGAGAAGTGCTCATATTTTTTTTATGCATCTTTTGTTTAATGCCCGTGTTGTGCTTGTGTTCATTTATTATATCTTTAATCCCAGCTCATATCCTTCTCTGATTGCCTCTACCATCCTTCTGGGTTGTATTGCGTCACCGATTATATGGAGCTGATCTATCTTCCCTTTTAATTGTTCATAAAGATCATTTACCGGTAAAACGCCTGCAGCAATCACAACTGTATCAGCAGGAAGTATTAATTCTTTTTCATTTTTCATAACAACTATCTCATCTTTACGTATTTCTGTAAGTCTGGTATTTGTTAACTGTTTGACTCCATATGATCTCAGATTTCTTATAAGTGCCCATCTGCTTGTTTTGCCCACATTTATGGCTATTTTATCAAGCATCTCAATAATTGTTACTTTTTTTGTTCCTTTAAACATGAATTCGCGTATTGCCTCCGGGGTTTCAGCCTTGTAATGCATGAGAAAATCTGTGACATCAGGTGTAATGGTTCCATATGAGGCGATCAGTTCTGCTGTTTCACAGCCGGTTGCAGAGCCCCCGATAACAACAACATTCCTGCCTTTAATAATAACCTTGTCCTGAAGTATATCCCATGCGGAAACAACATGTGGAAGGTCCGAACCTTTTACATTAATGGGAGCTGGTTTGCCACCTGTTGCGATTATAACTGTATCAGGCGATTCCTGTAATATAGTATCGACATCAGCCTTTAAATTTAATATAAATTTCACCCCTGATTGTTTTGCCTGCTCTGCATATACGTTAATAAGGCGTTTAAAATTGTTTTTCCCTAATTTTTTTGCGCCGAGCCTTACCTGGCCTCCTAATTCTTGCCCTGTTTCGTAAACTTTCACCTTATGGCCTCGTTTAGCAGCTGTTATAGCTGCTTTTAAACCGGCAGGCCCCCCGCCTGCTATTAATATGTTTTTTTGATTTTTGGCTGGTTCTTCATTGTATTCCATTTCCAGCCCCACGCGTGGATTGACCATACAGCACACAGGATGTCCCATGAATATATTATCAAAACATGCCTGGTTACAGCTTATGCATGGTGTTATCTCTGCAAGACGATTATTTTGAGCCTTGATCGGCAGCTCGGGATCAGCAAGCAGGGGTCTCCCCATACAAATCATGTCAGCCATATCCTGACGCAATATGCTCTCGGCTCTTTGGGGGTCACCTAAAAGATTTGATGCAAATACAGGAATATTAACACCCTCTTTTATCCCTTTGGCAAGATAGGCAAACCCGCCGTCGGGAACATCATAGGTGATCTGTGGAACATTGGTTTCATGCCATCCTCCTGTTACATTTATGGCATGTACACCGGCCTCTTCAATGTCCCTGCAAAAACGCCCTGCATGCATGTTATTTAAACCGCCTTTCATGAAATCATTGCCGGCAACGCGTACTATCAAAGGGAAATCTTCTCCAACCCCCTGTTTGATTGATTTTATGATTTCCAAAGGGAATCTTATCCTGTTTTCCCACGAACCGCCATATTCATCCTCACGTTTATTGGTGAGAAGGGACAGAAATTCTGTAATCAGATATCCTGTACAGGCAAGTATTTCTACTGCATCAAAATCAGCTTCCCTTGCTCTCATAGCAGCTTCTTTATATTTATTAACAATTTCTTTTACTTCAGCAACACTGAGTTCTCTTGGCATCTCATGTGTAAGTTTACTCGGTATTGCTGAAGGCGCAACAGGTTGTTCACCTGTCATAATACTGAATGCATATCGTCCGGCATGAAAAAGCTGTGGAGCTGCTTTTGCATCTGTTTCTCCATGGATTTTATTCATAAAATCCTTCATGGGCTCAATAAAACGATCCTCATCAAGTCCAAGGAGCAGTGGGCCTCCTCCCACCTTGTCTACTCCCACAGGTCCTACTATAATAAGTCCTGCACCGCCTTTTGCCCTTGTAAGATAAAATTCAGACATCCTTGGTGTCATAGTGCTGTCCGAAGTATATAGAGTTCCCATGGATGGCATAACGATTCGATTTTTTAATGTTAATTTTCCTATATTAACTTGTGAAAAAAGCATTTTTAATTTCATTGATTTATTGCTCCTTGATTTTTCAGGTTTATATGTTTAATGAAATTTAATAGTCAATAGCCCTATATTTACAGGTGACTGGATTATTAATTTAAATTATGGATAAAATATGAAAAATTGTCAAATAATTCGAGAATATGTAAAAGGATACTTGATAGGACAAATAATTTGTATGTGATTAAAGCATATATTTTTTAAATTGAGCTTTATCCGTTACATTAACATGGAATTTTTTTCTTTCACCAGCCATTACCCCGGCCTTATCTCCACGGGGTATTTTTGTATATGATGCGCATAGTTGTGCAGCAGTTATAATCTGACTTTCAGTTGCATCTTTATTGTCAATTATCGCAATTGGTCCAGGCATATTTGCAATGGTCAGCATAATATGATCCTGTTTTTTCACCGATATCTCCAATAATTTTTCATTATCTGTTTCATCCCTTCCGATTATTACCTTTAAGCCATTTGCAAAACGAAAATGACGTCCTGCCTTTAATAGCTCAAGATCAATTTTTTTGGGAGATGTATTATATAATAAAAGGTCTTTCAATTTTTTTGCATATGCCTCATTTGTCAGGAGGCACCCGCCTGCCGGTGGTGGATAATTTTTAATATTAAACTTTTCAGAAAGTATTATCTGTTCTTTTCTCCCGCGGCCATTGATCATAAGGAGTTTTTCCCTGTCTACCCAGCCTTTTTGTTCTGGTATGGTTTCAGGTAAAAGTCTTGCAGATAATGGACGTAGTATAAACCCCTTACACCCTGATAATTTTTCAACGGCTCTCATGGCATCCCTGCGTTGCGACATTGGCCTTTGTCCAACCACCTCACCCGTAAAGATGAATTGATATCCTTTGTCTATTGCTATTTCCCAGCATTTTTTAAGCATCAATCCATGGCAGTCTATGCATGGATTCATATGTTTTCCAAAACCATATCTTGGCTTGTGTATAATCTGCATATATAGGGGCGTGATATCTTCAACCTTAAGATCAACTTCTATTTCATTAGCAGAGAGAATGGCCTGGTCAGCATTAAAAAAAGGTGTTGTAAAACAAATGGCCATGATCTGAATATTTTGACTCCTCATTATTTTTATTGCAAGCATGCTGTCAAGACCGCCTGAAAAAAGAGCTAATGCCTTAATCATTTAATAATATTCCAAAAAATTTTGTTTATGGTTATATTTTTAGTAACGGTCCACGGTTGTCGGTTTACAGTTTTTTCAATGAGTGTCCAAAAGTTGTTGACAGGTTCCGCTAAATTTTCAAAAGATGACCCCATAATTCTCCTTTACCTTCTGTTTTTTCAACCGTGAACCGATAACTGTAAACCGTGAACCGTTACTATTTTTATAAAACAAAAAAGCTCCTGAATTAATATTCAGGAGCTTTTTTTAATTAATAATAAACAGGGTTAGAAAGTAACAATCCTTGGCGTAATAAAGATTAATAGTTCATTTTTTACGATGGTGTTGGTCTTGGTTTTAAAGAACCAGCCCAATATTGGGATATTACCAAGTAGTGGCACTTTGGTGTATGAAATAGATTTTGATTTATCAATAACACCACCAATGACTATTGTCTCGCCATCGTTTACAAGTAGTTCAGTGGAAATTTCACGTTTTCCTATTGACGGAGGGTTACCACCGCCGGTAGGAGCGTCTTTTTTCGCATCAATTTTCATGGATATTCTGTTGTCAGGTGTTACATGGGGTTTAATTGTTAACTCAAGAACAGCTTCAATAAAATTGGTAGTAGTGCCTCCTGATGATGATTCTTCCTGATATGGTATCATGGTGCCCTGCTTGATTGTAGCCTCTTTATTATCCATGGTAAGTACGCGTGGCGAAGAGATTATTTCACCATTACCCTGGCTTTCAAGCGCTTTTAATTGTACATCAAGATCAAAGGCAGTATTTCCAACGAGTTTCCCAAGGGTAAAGCCAATCCCTCCGGCACCGGTTGCAGGCAGTAAATTAACAAGATAACCGCCGACATTGCCGCCTAATGACATCTGCTCACTTGACATGGTGCGTGTCATATCTGCTCCCCATGCCACACCTATTTCACTGGATCCATCTTCAGTCAGGACAACAAATCTGGCCTCAATCATTACCTGGGGTGTCGGCTTGTCAAGTATGCTGATAAGTTCCCTGATATCTGTTAAATTATCGGCAATATCTTTA
>DAOWOC010000210.1 GCA_030642225.1 Deltaproteobacteria bacterium | reverse complement strand
CTTTTTTTAACCTTCTTACCTTTGAACGAAGTTCAACAATAGGTATTCTCCATGTATCATCAATATAAACAGGTATGCCCGCAATTTTATCAGACGCCTCGAGAATTTGGGACCATTCATCATCTCTTATCCTGCCTGTACGCATCCTTGTAGCATCAAGGCGGGCTTCGCTGCAAAGAAACCTCATGCCAAGCTCTTCTCTTGACATTTCAAGGGTAAAAAATGCAACAGGGATGCCGGCATTAATAGATGCATAATGAGCCATATTAAGGGCAATGGCTGTTTTACCCATTGCAGGGCGTCCGGCAATAATAATAAGGTTGGATGGCTGAAATCCGGCTGTTAACCTGTCAAGATCAATAAAACCGGTTGGAATGCCTGTTATTGATTCTTTTTTGTCATAAAGTTCTTCAAGACGTTTTATATTTTCCTTCATGACGTCTTTTATATGGATAAAAGAGCGCCTTTTCCTTGTTTCAGAGATTTCAAAAATAATCTGTTCCGCACTGTCAAGCGTTTCCGTTACGTCAGCAGCCTCTTCATAGCCTGAAGATACAATTTGAGTCCCTTTGTGAATAAGCTGTCTTAATATCGATTTATCACGGACTATTTTGGCCCAATATTCAATATTGGCTGCCGTTGGAATATAATCGGAAAGAGATGCAAGATAACTTGCCCCGCCAATATCCTTAAGCAGATTAAGATCCTTGAGTCTGCTGGTAAGGGTTACAAGATCACATGGAAGTGATTTTTCATTAAGGTCAATTGTCGCCTGGAAGATATTTTTATGAGCAGGTGAATAAAAATCATCAGGACCAATAAATTCCATGACCCTGTAGATTGCTTCAATATCAAGCAGTAATGCGCCAAGAACAGACATCTCTGCTTCAAGAGAATGAGGCTGTATACGCCCGGTATTTTTAACCGTTGTTTTTTTATCTATCCCTGAAGATTTACGTTCTTTTTTTCCGGGCAGCATTATAACTTAAACATCCTGCTTAGCTGCTTCTTCTTCAAAGCTGATAACTTTTAAATTTATAAAGGCAGGGACTTCAGGATAAATTTTAACCTCAATCTTGTATTCGCCAACCTGTTTTATCAGGTCATCTAAAATTATTTTTTTTCTGTCAACTTCAATGCCCTTATCAAACAGTGCTTTGGTAATTTCCATTGTAGTAACAGCTCCAAAGAGACGACCTGCCTCACCTGACCTTTTTGATATACATATATCGGCTGCCTCTATGGCCCTGGCAAGATTTTCGGCATTACTGAGATCTTTGAGACGTTTTGATTCCATCATCCGTTTGTTATGCTCAAATTGTTTGATATTTCTTGTGGATGCATCCTTGGCTTTTTTTTGCGGAATCAGATAATTGCGCGCATAGCCCGGAGTAACATCAACCATGTCTCCTATATTGCCTAAAAGTGATATATTTTCACTTAATATAACCTTCATAATTTTTCTCCTAATCTTATGTTTGATATCTTAGTAAAAAGTTTGATTTTTTCATATCATTTCTGCCGAGTATTTGATCCTTTATGAATTTATCATATTTATACTCTGTTTTTTTTATTTATTTTCCTGAAATCACCCCATATATCAAAAAAACCAAGGGCCGTTACCAGTAAATAGGCTATTTGCTGAACAGCTATAAGTAGATAAATAGCTACTTTGAATGGTTTTGAAATTGCCTTACGATCCATCCAGAAGGCTGTAATAGCAATGCCTTGCATAAAATAAAGGGTACACATTATTATTATAATATTAAGGGCAATGAAAAATAATACGGTATTTGAAAAAAATAATAAAAAACCACAAATAATTATAACCCAGACTAAAAAATCCGGCAGTTTCCAGTATATAAGCCTGCTATCTGAAGGATTCCGATGATTGCGAATCTCATCTATTTTTTTTATAATCAGGAAATTCAACCACGCTATATTTAAACTTAATACTGTTACCATGGAAAATATTAAATAAAAGGCTATTTCAGCAAGCTTTGGAGCTGCATTTTTTATCAGCTCTATTTGTGATGCTTCAATACCGTTATTTTGTGATGCTTCAAGCGCTTTGTTAATATAGTCCAGAAAAAAACCTTTAAAAGTAACAGCGAGATCCCCACCTTCTGAGAAGACTGGCAGAAAAAGTACTGATATGCAGATTGCAGTTGCAAACAGACTGCTTCCACCTACTATTATCTCTACAGAATAATTCCTGAGTTTTAACTCGGAGATTAAAAGCCCCATGCCACTCAGTGTTAAAAAAAGCGGGATATTAACATTTATTTTAAACAACTCAGAAAGAAAATAAATAATTATACAACAAAAGGTTATTAATAAAAAACCATTTTTGTAATCATGCCCTGAATTTAGCATAGCTGTTAAAGCAGGCAGATACAGCAGTAAAAATATCCCTGCCAGTAAAAATATCCCGGTAAACGGAAGCATACAGGAGCCCATATAATACAGCGCCATAACTCCGCTCATGATATAGAGATTTTTATTAAAGACTCCGGCCATGATATTATCGTCACATCCGCCTTATCAAAAAAAGCAGAATTTTATCCGTCATTTTGTGCGCTGTAAGCGATTAATGCTATTTGCCTGGCTTTTTTAATAGCCCTGGTTATTTCCCTTTGATGTTTTGAACAGTTTCCGGAAATACGGCGAGGAATAATCTTGCCTCTTTCAGTTATAAAATATCTTAATGTTTTAACATCTTTATATGAAATCTCTTGAGTTTTATCTTTACAGAATCTGCAAATTTTTTGGCGGTGAAAAAATCTTTTTTTAAACATTACAACCCTCTCTTCCTAATTATTAATCACTTTCAACATCTTCAGTTTCAGGGTTATCTGAAACATGCGCATCCTGGGCTTTTTCTTTATCCTTGATCTCTTCTTCTAAACCCGTTTCCTCCTGATTCAGAGAAGAAGGATCAAAATGATCATTAAGCTTTGATGTCAAATACTTAAGTATTTTCTCATCAATACGCATATTTCGTTCTAATTCACTCACCAGGCCTGAGTCACCGGCATAGATCATAAGCAAATAAATGCCATGTGATCGTTTCTTGATCTTGTATGCCAGTTTAATCTGCCCCCACTCCTCCCACTTAATTAATAATCCTTTAGATTCTATAACAATATTTTCGAATTTGTACTTAACCTCTTTAAGCCCATCCGCAGCAAGATTAGAATCTGCAATAAATAGTGTCTCATACTTCCTCAAAATTAAAACCTCCTTGTGGTCATCAACGGCCCATTTGTTTAAAACAAGTGAGCAAGAAGAATTTTTAAAAAATATATTAAAATCAGTCAAATTCCATTACATCATTGGATTGATATATGTCAAGTTTAAAAGATTT
>DAOWOC010000355.1 GCA_030642225.1 Deltaproteobacteria bacterium | reverse complement strand
GCGCATTATTGTTCATGATCAGCCCGCCTATACCGGTTGGCCCCAAAAGCGCCTTATGGCCGGTAAAGGCTATTATATCTGCAATATTGTTTAGTTCATCAAGGGGAATTGCTCCGGCTGTCTGTGCTGAGTCAAGCAGCAGCATAGCATCTCCCTTTATATCTTTAAGCCATGAGATATCTGCCGGTCTTCCCATTACATTTGAGCAGTGAGCAAGTACGATCATTGCAGTATCTTTAGTCATTGCCCCGGCAAATCGCTCTTTTGACAAAATGCCGTTTTTATCCACGTCAACTATTGACAGATTTATAATACCCATCTTTTTTAATGTCATAAGAGGACACAATACAGCATCATGCTCCATGCCTGTTGTAACAATATGACAGCCCTTTTTAAGAAATATTCTGAATGCAAGACCAAGCGCATATGATAAATTAGCTGTAAAAATAATCTCTTCAAAAGTCTTGAGTTTTAAGATTGTTATTAATGCATCCTTAACATCCCTTGAAATATCCAATGGATATGATGAACCCAAAATACTCTTTTCCAATTGATCCAGCGGATTGATCAAACGGGTTATAGCATCAATAACACCCGGGGGTTTGGGATGGCTCGTAGAGGCATTATCACAGTATATCATAATTCTAACTCCCTGTTTTAATAACTTTTCACGAGACTGTCATATTTAAAAACACAAAATTGCCTTCAGCATCTTTTTCAATATTAAAACCAAAATGTTGTATTATCCTTTCAGCAGGCCGTCCAAAAAACAGATCAAGTTCGTCCTGTTCATAAAGACGTTTTAATGTTGTCTGTCGTATTCGGTAATCATAACTTAACATTTCAAGGAGTTGCTCAAGGTGTTTTTTTTCACCTGTAATCAGTTCAGTGCAGTATCTGGAAATTTTTTCTGCGGGACATTTTTGATTATGGATTGAAATAAGTTCAAGCAATTCATCCTCAATACCCGGTATGTCAAGACGTGTCAGAATCGATTCATTTGTCCCGGAAGAGGGCGAGTCAGCGTCCCAGCATTTTTGTATCCTGCATTGCAATGGCCTTGAATCATAAATACTGCATCCTGATGCCGTATCATAAAATTTACAATACCCCCCATCTTTAACTTCCTTGACTTTTATCCTCTCCTCTTCAACCTGTCCAAGTCTCCTTTCCTGATATGAATAGGCTGTTTCACCTTCTTGGAGTGTATAAAGATCGCTTAATTTAATAGTCCCATCGGCAATGAGTTTCATATCTCTTTGATAAAGGCTTGGTCCGCTTTGCAAGCAGCATTCCCCACATCGCACACAATATGGTCTGGTCTGATAAGCTGTTTTTCTGACGATTTCAATAAAAATCTCCCAAGTCTTATAACGCTTAATATTATCCAGCTCTTCCCATTTATCAAGAATATTTTTATATTCAGATGTCTTGCAAAGAAGGTTTAAACCTTTATTAAAATTATCAGGTACATGCAATAAAGATAAAAATTCATTTAAGGCAATTTCGCATAATTCATCAAATGGTTTTAACAATAAAGGGTTATTATAATCAATTTCCATTTCCTTATCTATTTTCTTATTCATGTTTATTAAAAACTCCGCTTGATTTGAATATGTTGAAAAAAATATAATAAAACAGGCTCTATATATTTGTAAAATATCAAACAGACCATTAAAAAACAACTGAAATAACAATACCCGGACAGCATATAAATCTTCTAAAAGGAAGAGAAATTGC
>DAOWOC010000222.1 GCA_030642225.1 Deltaproteobacteria bacterium | reverse complement strand
TATCATATTGATCCTCTTATTAATCACGGCATACCTGAATTATTAACCGGTATGGGTGTTGATGTTATACCAGAGGACGTTGTATCAGGCTGTTATGAGAACCCTCTTTCCGATCTAAATGTTTTTACGCAGTGGGCATATACCAACCGGCTTTATGCTGCTGCCAAGTGGGTATGTGAAAAAGATTCTGTCCAGCTTGTGCAAATGACCTCTTTTGGCTGTGGCCCGGATGCCATTGCAAATGATGAGATCAGGGACATTATTCATAGTTGCGGGAAGATTTATACCCTGATCAAGATGGATGAAATCGCAAATCTCGGCGCTGTTAAAATAAGGCTAAGGTCAACGCTTGAGGCAACTTTAGAGAATGAAGCCAATGATAATCATAGTGTGGGTATTAAAAAAAAGGTCATTATAAACAGAAATTTTATGCATGCAGACAGGGACAGGGTACTTATAGCCCCTTATGTCTCTGAATTTTATTCCCCGCTTATGCCATCATTATTAAAGTCACAGGGATATCGTATTGATGTTCTCCCGCCACAGGATAAGGTATCTGTTGAATTTGGTCTGAAAAATATTAATAATGATGTGTGTTATCCTGCGCTGTTGATAGCAGGTGATATTATAAAGGCCTTTAAAACAGGTAGATATGACAAGGACAAGACCGCTGTTATCTTGTCACAAACTGGTGGACAATGCAGGGCTACAAATTATATTTCTTTAATCAAAAGGGCGCTTTTTAATGTGGGACTTAGTGATGTGCCTGTGGTTGCCATATCCATGGATAATTACAATATCCAGCCAGGGTTTATTATTGATGAAAAAGAGTTTATAAAAAGGGCTGCTTTTAGTATAATATTTTCAGATGCTATTGCACAGATGTACTTGTCTACGATTGTCAGAGAGTTAAACCCGGGCTCGGCAAAGGCCCTGCATGCCAAATACCTGTCATATGTGGAATGGGGTATTGAAGAAGCAAATTATAATTATCTTACGTGGCTTTTAGAAAAAGCTGTTGATGATTTTAATGCCTTGCCTGTGAATAGGCATAATGTGCCGAGGATCGGCATTGTTGGTGAAATATTTGTTAAATACAATGCTTTTTCCAATGGGAATATACTGGAATGGCTTACTGGCCAGGGCATAGAGGTTGTTCTTCCCTCTTTACAGACTTTTTTTGCGCAGCGTTTTATAAATGAGGCCTTTGACCAGAAGGCATTTTTAAAACAATCATTATCTGACAGCCTGAAACATAAATTAATGGATTTTTATGTTAAGTATCATCTTTTTCAGATTGACAGGATAATGCAAGGTTTTCACTATTATAAAAAACCGTTTGATCTTGAGAAACTTGCTGAAACAACAGCAGAGATAGTCAGTCTCTCTGATCAGTCAGGCGAAGGCTGGACATTGACGGCTGACATGATAGGCATGATTGAGGAAGGTATAAATAATATCGTATGCCTCCAGCCTTTTGGATGTATTGCCAATCATATCACAGGTAAAGGGATCGAAAGAAAATTAAAAGAGATGTATCCAGGTTTAAATATACTTTTCCTTGATATGGATGCAAGTGCCAGCGAGGTGAATCTTTTAAACAGGCTCCATTTTATGACTGTGACAGCAAAAGAGAATAAAGATGATCAGCCTTTTATATATGATCCTGAACCGGTTCGTCCGTTTTTAAAGCCTTATTTTTATGTTAAAAATCTTTCCATGATCAATAATTATCTTATGCCTGATATTGAAAAATGGAAAACCTGGATGCCAAGCATGGAGTTCCCGAAAACAGCCATAAAATTTATTAAAAAATATAATAGTGTTATTAAAAGGGATTGATTATCTGTGATTTTATAAAATACTTGATGTCTCTTCTAAATCATGTTTGTGCTTATATTTATGTTATTTTTTTATAAATCATTGTCAGGCAGCAAAAAATCAGGTAGAAAAATTGTACTGACATGGATAGATAATGGTTTGTATCAAAAAAATAGCTGGAGCCGCATAAATGAATATCAAAGAAAATGAATCCGCACCTGATTTTATCAGAAGTATTATTGCTAATGATTTGCTGGAAAACAAGAATAACGGCAAGATTGTTACGCGTTTTCCACCTGAACCCAATGGTTATCTTCATATTGGCCACGCAAAATCGATTTGTCTTAATTTTGGGCTTTCCTTGGAAAATAGCGGGGAATGTCACCTGAGGTTTGATGATACAAATCCGGGCAGGGAAAGTGTTGAATTTATAGAATCAATTAAGGCTGATGTGAAATGGCTCGGGTTTGACTGGGGCGATTATTTATACTTTGCATCTGATTATTTTGAACAATTATATGATTATGCAGTAAAGCTTATAAAAAAAGGCAGGGCATATGTATGCGGTTTAAATCCTGATGAGATGAGAGAATACCGGGGCACCTTGACTGAGCCAGGCAGGGAAAGCCCTGACACTTCACGGAGCGTTGAAGAGAATCTTGATTTATTTAAAAGGATGCGCTCTGGTGAATTTGAGGATGGGACATATACATTAAGGGCAAAAATTGATATGGGGTCCCCGAATTTGAATATGCGTGATCCGGTTTTATACCGTATCATGCATGTTTCTCACCACCGGACAGGAAATAAATGGTGTATTTATCCAATGTATGATTTTACCCACTGCCTTTCTGATTCTATTGAGGGCATTACACATTCCATATGTACTCTTGAATTTGAAGATCACCGGCCATTATATGACTGGACACTTGATCAGTTAGAGGTTAAATGTCATCCCCGGCAGATTGAATTTGCCCGTCTTAATCTTAGCCATACGGTTTTGAGTAAACGCAGACTTATTGAATTAATTAATAAGGGTTTTGTGGCAGGGTGGGATGACCCGAGGATGCCTACAATAGCAGGTCTGAAAAGAAGAGGCTATACGCCTGGGGCCATCAGGAACTTTTGCGAGAAGATAGGTATTGCCAAAAGGGAGAGCATGGTAGATATGGCGCTCCTTGAATATTGTGTCAGGGATGACCTGAACCGTCTATCCCCGCGTGTTATGGGGGTTTTAAATCCGCTCAAGGTAGTTATACTGAATTTTCCAAAAGACAGTGTTGATGAACTTGATGCAGTAAATAATCCTGAGGATCCTTCTATGGGCTTTAGAAAGGTTCCTTTTTCCAGGGAAATTTACATTGAACAGGATGATTTCCTTGAAAAACCGCCTAAGAAATTTTTCAGGCTTGCGCC
>DAOWOC010000256.1 GCA_030642225.1 Deltaproteobacteria bacterium | reverse complement strand
TTTCTCCCATTTCTTTGTGGATGGCTCTTATTTGTTCATTAAGAAAATAATCACGCTGGGTTTTTTCTATCTGTTTTTTTACTCTGCCCTTGATGCGTTGATCTATCTTTATAATTTCAATCTCAGCCCTGATTAAATTTAAAAGATTTTCCATCCTTTTATCAAGGATATTGTCCTGGATAAGTAATTGCTGTTTATTGACCTTAAAAGGTATATGTCCGGCTACAAGATCAGCCAGCCTGGCCGGTTCCTCAATATTAATTACTGTTGCAACTGTTTCCCTGGTGATTTTTTTATTAACCTTTGCATAGTCTTCAAAGATTTTTTTAATATTTCGAATTAATGCATTTATCAGATGCGGATTCTCAATTTTATCTTCAATTTCAATTGATTCAACGAGAAAGTATCCTTCCTGTGGGATATACTTTTTTATTTCTCCCCTGCTTATTCCCTCAATTAATGCCTTAACCGTGCCATCAGGAAGACGCAATAACTGTAATATTTTTGATATTGTCCCCTTGGAATACAGATCCGATTCTTTGGGATCCTCACATAAAGCATCTTTTTGAGCGGTTAGAAAAATGAGTTTATTATTAGCCATTGCCTGTTCCATGGCTGATATGGATTGTTGTCTTCCTACAAACAGAGGAGCTAAATTATGAGGGAAGACGACGATATCCCTTAATGGTAAAAGTGGGATCGTTTTAATCATTATTTTATCCTTTGTTCCTTTGGATTTGTTTCGTTTTCTTAAAAACATGAATCCTCATTAACGATTTATAATATTTAAGGTTAAGCATATTCAGCGCTATTGCTATATATGAGTAATGGAGATTCCTTTTTGGTAATAACAGCATCATTAATAATGCATTCCTGAATGCCATCTATCGAAGGCACATCAAACATAATATCAAGCATTATTTTTTCAAGAATTGCCCGTAATCCCCTGGCACCTGATTTGCGCTTAACAGCCAGCTTTGCAATCTCTTTTAGTGCTGTTTCTGTAAAAGTAAGTTTAACGTTTTCCATCTCAAGTAGTTTCTTATATTGTTTGGTAATGGCATTTTTAGGCTCAAGCAGTATTTTTACCAGATCATCCATAAATAGTTCATGGAGTGTGGCAATTACAGGAAGGCGTCCTATGAATTCAGGTATTAAACCGAATTTCAGGAGATCCTGGGGAAGGGTCTTTTGAAGTATTTCTCCTATCGGCCTTTCTTTATGGTGGAGCATCTCGGCCCCGAAACCTATATTGCTTTTACCCGTTCTTCTCGTGATAATTTGTTCAAGGCCGTTAAATGCCCCGCCGCAAATAAATAAAATGTTTGTTGTATCAATTTTTACAAATTCCTGTTGCGGATGCTTACGGCCTCCTTTAGGCGGAACACTTGCAATCGTCCCCTCAAGTATTTTTAAAAGGGCCTGTTGAACACCTTCTCCTGACACATCTCTTGTGATGGACGGGTTTTCACCTTTTTTTGCAATTTTATCAATCTCATCAATATAAACAATGCCGCGTGATGCCTTCTCCACATCATAATCCGCAGCCTGAAGAAGATTTACAATAATGTTTTCCACATCCTCGCCAACGTATCCGGCCTCTGTTAGATTTGTGGCATCTGCAATTGTAAATGGTACGTCAAGTGTTCTGGCAAGCGTCTGGGCAAGTAGCGTTTTGCCACATCCGGTGGGGCCTAAGATCAGGATATTACTTTTTTGAAGTTCTACGCCATCCGAGCCGGTTACCGATTCAATGCGTTTATAATGGTTATATACAGCAACAGCAAGAATCCTTTTCGCTATATGTTGCCCAATAACATAATCATCAAGTATTGCCTTGATCCCTGCTGGTTTTAATATCCCTGCAATACGATTTGCATCTTCTTTTTCAAATTCTTCAGCTATTATATCATTGCATAGCCCGATACATTCATCGCAGATATAAACAGCCGGACCGGCGATAAGTTTTTTAACTTCCTCCTGATCTTTGCCGCAAAATGAACAAGTAAGTTCATTCTTGGTATTATTATCCACTTTGGACATTGAAAACCTCCTTTGGACAACTTTTATTTTTTGTCTTTTTTCTTTGTTATCCTTTTTTCTATAACCGAGTCTATTAATCCATATTCTTTGGCCGCTTCAGCGCTTAAATAATAATCTCTTTCAGTGTCTTGTTCAATCTCTTTTAAAGGTTTTTTAGAATGATGCGCCAGAATTTTATTAAGTATTGCTTTTAATTTAAGTATTTCTTTCGCCTGTATGTCGATATCAGTGGCCTGTCCCTGAAAACCTCCCAATGGTTGATGTATAAGAATCCTTGAATGAGGGAGGGAAAATCTTTTTCCTTTTGCTCCGGCTGTCAATAACAATGCGGCCATGCTTGCTGCCTGGCCGATACAAAGTGTTGAAACATCAGGTTTAATATATTGCATTGTGTCATATATGGCAAGGCCGGCTGAGACAACACCACCTGGCGAGTTAATATAAAAATGAATATCCTTGTCAGGGTCATCGGATTCCAAAAAAAGCATTTGTGCAACAATCAGGTTTGCCAGATCATCATTCACCTGATTACCAAGAAAGATTATCCTGTCCTTGAGCAATCTCGAATAAATATCATAAGACCGCTCCCCTCTGCTCGTCTGTTCAACGACTATGGGAACCAAATTCATTTATTATCTCCTAAACAGTGGTTTTCATGGTTATTTTTATTTAATTTTATGCTTCCCCTGAAGATTCATCTTTAATATTTTCTGCTTTTGTGATGTCAGACTTGCTGATAATATGATCAATGGTTTTATCAAACATGAATTGATGCCTCATCATTTCGTCCATTTTATTCTGTTTGTAATAATTCTGCAGAAAATCTATATCAGTAACCCCCATCTGTTCGCCTATTTTTTTATAACCTTCCTTT
>DAOWOC010000275.1 GCA_030642225.1 Deltaproteobacteria bacterium | reverse complement strand
GGTAATTATTTTTGTGTTTTTTCTGGCAGAAAATTCTAACCGGAATGATCAGGTTTTTAATATAAAAATCAAGTAACTATTCAGGTAGATAGGTTGAAGACTGAAGACTGTTAGGAAAAGCGGGAATATTGCACAGTTTGTAGCTGTGTTTAATGTAAAAATCATCGGTTTCTCTGCCAAAGCGCCGCAATTGTGTTTTTTTGCTACCTTCGACCTTCAGCCTAAATAGCTTCGGTCTGACTACGTGAGTAGTTACAAAATCAAAAGGTAATTAATAATGAGAGTGAAAACCGGGGTTGAAATACTGATAGAAAAAATGCCCTCATGGCTTACAACAAAACGGATCGGGTTGTTATGCAACCAGGCTTCCGTAACCCCTGATTTTTTAATGGTAAAAGATATCCTTGTAAAATCAGGGGTACGCCTCACAACACTCTTTTCTCCACAACATGGTTTTTACAGCGAACGCCAGGATAATATGATTGAATCAGGACACACAAGGGATATTACCACGGGTCTTCCCATCTATAGCCTTTACAGCAAAATCAGAAAACCGGATATCAGTATGCTGAAAAATATTGATATATTACTTGTTGATCTTCAGGATGTCGGTACAAGGGTTTACACATTTATTTCAACTCTGGCCAACACAATGCAGGCATGCAGGGATGCAGGGATAAAAGTAATCATTCTTGACAGGCCGAATCCTGTTAATGGACAGGATATGGAAGGAAACCTTCTTGATATTGCCTGCTCATCATTTGTGGGGATGTTTCCACTCCCCATGCGGCATGGTATGACTATGGGTGAAATAGCATTGATATTTAAATATCTTTACAATATTGATTGCGAGCTTGAAATTATAGCTATGGATGGCTGGAAAAGGTCTATGCTGTTTCCTGAAACAGGGCTGTCATGGGTTATGCCATCGCCCAATATGCCTTTATTTGATTCAGCCATGGTTTATCCTGGCCAGGTCATTTTTGAAGGGACGAATATTTCAGAGGGAAGAGGCACGACAAGACCATTTGAAATATGGGGTGCGCCTTTTATTGATCCTTATCAGTTTTTAAAAATATTTAATCAAAGGAAACTCAAGGGTTTTTTCTTAAGACCAATTTTTTTTGAACCAACATTCCATAAATATTCAAAAGAGATATGCGCTGGTTTTTTTGTTCATATTACTGACAAATTGCAGTATAAACCTTATCTCACGACTATCTGTTTTATAATTGATCTGATTTCATTATATCCTGATCATTTTAAATGGAAAGATCCACCATATGAATATGAATACAAGCTCCTGCCCATACAGCTGATCCTTGGTGATTTAACCCTTTATAAAACAATGGAAAAAAATCCTGATATGAATATATTAACCCGGAAATGGGATATTGAATTAAATGAATTCAGGGAAAAGACAAGGCCTTTTTTATTATATAGATAACAGTTCACGGTTACCTTACAGGTATTTCTTTCAGCCCATACCTGATTATTTGAGCAATTTCTTCTGATTTTAGCCCCATTTTCCATTTTAAATTGAATAATTCGTCACATATACTGGTGTTAAATAGAGTAAAGTCATCAGTATTTATTGTAATGCGGATTCCTTTTTTGAATAGGTCATATAGAGGATGTTCCTCTGTTTTTTGTATAAGCCCGAGTTTATAATTACTTGCCGGACACATGTTGAGTACAATATTTCTTTTAGCAAGGAAATTAATTATATCAGGTGAGTTTGCTGCTGTAATGCCATGTTGTACAGAATCAAGATTAAGGTTGCAAACAGTTTTCTTAATGGAGTCTGCATCTCCTGTTTCACCAACATGCGCCTTTACCTTAAGCCCGTGGCTTTGAACAAAATTAAAAATATCAATAAATCCCTTTGATATTTTTATATTTTCATCCCCATAAAGATCGATCGATTTAAATATACCTGTTCCCACGGCCTTTTCAATGTATCGGAACATATCCACCGGGTCCTGGGCACGATTTAAACCGATTTCAGGGCATACCCAAAGCCCTGGATAGATGAGTTTTGTCTCTTCATCAATTATATTGAAAAATTCATCAATAGGGATATCAAAGGCTGCCATCGCTGAAATATCAAAACTCATTTCCGTATAAATTACCCCTTCAGAGGCTGTACGTTCAAAACCTGCCTTTATGAGTTTTCTTATGCCCTTGAGTCCATTTGCCTGTATTATGGGTCTTAATTCCCTGATAATGTATGTATTGAATTCTTTAAAATCACCGAAGTGATTCGGCGGCGGAGGGATATAAGCCTTTGACAGCCTTTGATAACAGCCAAACGGGCCTGATAACAGACCATGAGTATGCAGGTCTGTCTTAGGTATTTTGGACATGATGTTATATGATTTTTCCTCAAAAGCAGCTTTAAGGAGACTTACAAGATCATCCAAAGATATGTGTTGGTTTAATTTTTCCATGAGTTCAAAAGAAATCTACAAGGAAAGATGAATTTAAAACAGAGAAAAGATTATTAAATATTTGTTTTTAACAGGTTTTTATATATATTTTGAAACATTTGGAACTAATTATTTATTTTTTAGAAAAGAATGAAAACCTTTTTTTCTTCCCGGCTTTTTTACCTTTAAGGTGATTTTCAAGAGATTTGGCAACAGACATTTTGCCAAAATCTTTTTTATATCTCATTACAAAAACAATCATATTATTAAGTTTATCTTTAAGATC
>DAOWOC010000093.1 GCA_030642225.1 Deltaproteobacteria bacterium | reverse complement strand
TTTTCCCCTCAACATCGTCAAGCTTTTTATTACATTCCTTTGTAAGCTTAATCCCTTTTTCAAAGGCTTTTAAAGAGTCTTCAATGGACATATCGCCTGATTCAAGCATATCTGCAATTTCTTCAAGTGTTTTTAAAGATGTTTCAAAATTTATCTGTTTTGATTTTGCCATCAATTGTTCCTTTTATTTTTACGACTAAAAATTGGCATTATAGCTGGATTTTTAATTAATTTTTATAAAGACCAATAAGATCAAAAGGATTAATTCTGGCGCCGGTCAGCCTGATACCCCAATGGAGATGCGGCCCTGTAGCCCTTCCCGTAGCACCGGACAAGCCTACTACATCGCCTTTTTTAACCATATCCCCTTTTTTTACTATTATTTTGGAAAGGTGCATATATACTGAATATATGCCAAGACCGTGGTCCAGTACTACTGTTTTACCACCAAAATAAAAATTACCTGTAAGCACTGTTGTGGCACAGTTGGATGCCTTTACAGGCGTCCCTTCCTTTGCCCTTAAATCAACTCCGCTGTGCGGATTTCTCGGCTGGCCGTTAATGATCCTGCGTTTGCCGAATGTGGAAATTATATCGCCTTTAATAGGTAATATAAACGCCCCTTTAAATGCCTTGGGGCCGGGAGGTAATTGCCAAAGCCTCCTGAATATTTTTTGTTCATCTCTTACGCGTTTCATCTTTTTTTGCCCCGGTTCCATTGATGCAGGTATGGTAAAAGATTCCTCGCCATAGTCCTTGTCAACAACGGTTATAAAAATATCCTGTTTTTGTTTGTTAATGATTAACTGAAAAGGATAGGAGCCTGGTTTTACATTGAGATCAATACCGGCTACAGCAGAATAATATCCCGGTTTTTTTTCATCAAGATAAAAGACGATTTTTTTATCCATGAAAAGACCTGAGATTTGATTGGATTTTGCTTCCACGCTGATCTTGAATACCCCGCCTTTAACTACTGAATCCGGCTTTATAATCTTTGACGCCATGGATATCACAGGATAAATCAATAAACATACTGTAAATATAAAGATGAAAATTATCTTGTCTGTTTTATGACTTTGCATGTTAACTCTCCTTTGTAGAGCATTAAACGTATTTGTTCCCCTTTTTCCACCTGTTTTGCATCTTTTATAACATTATTATCCTTAATACGGTATGCAATATTGTATCCTCTTGCAAGGACGGCGAGCGGGCTTAAGGATTCCAGCCTTGAAATCGTCATTGTCAAAGCTGCCCTGTCTTTTCCAATGCAATTTTTTATTGCTGCGGCAATCCTTATTAAATGGTTTTCGATCTTTTGCCGGATACCCGAGGTCTTAAAAGCAGGGTTCAGTCTGCTCAGTTTTTCGCCAAGATGTTTGATGTGTGTGTGTTTTCTTTCAACATTATAAGTCATTAAATTTATTAATCTGTTCTCAAATTCCTGAAGGCGCAGCCTTATAGTGTCTGCAAGGTGAGACGGACCACGAAGCCTTGCCCCAAGCGATAAAATATTTTCCCTGCGCTGTTCAATCTTTCTTTTAATAGCAATTTTAATCCTGTTCATTAATGAATCAAGTTTATCAACAAAATATTGATTCTGCTGTAAAATAAGACCTGCACCGGCAGTGGGCGTAGGTGCGCGAAGATCAGCCGTAAAGTCGGATATGGTGAAGTCTGTCTCATGCCCTACTGCTGATATTATCGGGATTTTTGAGGCTGACATTGCCCGCGCCACGATCTCTTCGTTAAATGCCCATAAATCCTCGCTTGATCCTCCTCCCCTTGCGACTATTATAACATCAGGAGCTTGTTTGATATTATTAAAGCGTGTTACAGCATCGGCAATCTCCGATGCAGCGTGTTCGCCCTGTACCCTGACAGGCAGAATATATTGATTTAAAGGTATTTGCGAACCATTAAAAATCTTTAAAATATCCTGTATTGCTGCACCTGTGCCTGATGTAACAATCCCAATGCGCTGGCATACAATGGGCAGGGGTATCTTTTTGTCCTGGTCAAAAATCCCTTCATTCGCAAGCTTTTTTTTAAGTTCTTCAAACGCCTTTTGTCTTTCCCCTGCGCCTGATATCTCCATATAATCAATAATAAGCTGATATTCGCCCCTTGGCTCATAAAGATTTAGTCTTCCCCTTATAACCACCTCTTTGCCGTCAGAAGGTTTAAAATTAATAAATCTTTGCTGCATTTTAAACATTACAACCTTTATAATGGCAGACTTATCCTTAAGGGTGAAATACCAGTGGCCTGATGATGGTCTCCTGAACGTGGATATCTCTCCTTTTATCCAGATGTAATCCCAGCTGTTCTCTAACACAGCCTTGATTTCGTTCGTTAAAGAAGAAACCGTATATATTTTTTGATTATCACTTAAGTGCATGTCATATAACCTGATTTTTTATGGTAAATTTTAACATAAACCCCATGCTTTTTTAAATATAAGATGTTAATCAATGTTTTTTTGATCTTTATTATTGCTTTCCATTGAAATGTTTTAACCAAGCAAGTAGAGTGTATATAATACGTAATCGTTCACGGTTGAAAAACAGTTTACAGCTATCGGTTTACGGTTGAAAAACCGTAAACCGTAAACAGTTATTATAATACATCTTAATGTTTTTATAAATAAGATAAAATTATAAAAAAAGTATAAGGAAGCTAAAAAATGCATTACAGAATCGTTCAATTTTTTATGGTTGCGTGTATAATATTTTATTTTGGGTGCGAAGGTCCCACGGGTAAAGATAACAAGACATCTGAGATAACATCAGATGCCGGACAGGTTGCGGAAAAACCCTGCTATGGTGATACAATTGTTTTGGGAAGTATAGGCGATGCCTCTAATCTTATCCCTATACTTGCTTCTGACGGTGTATCTCATCAGGTCGCCGGTTATATATATAATGGTCTTGTAAAATATGATAAGGACCTTAAGATTACAGGTGACCTTGCAGAAAGCTGGGACATATCGCCGGATAATCTCAGCATTACCTTTCACTTGAAAAAGGGTGTTCAATGGCATGATGGCACCCCTTTTACTGCTGATGATGTGCTTTTTACATATAATATTACAATTGATCCCAAGACTCCTACACCTTACAAAGAAAATTTCAAACAACTTAAAAGCGTTAAGGTAATTGATCCCCTGACCATCCGGGTTGAGTACAGAGAGCCTTATGCAAAGGCGCTTATTACATGGGCGGCATCTATACTTCCCATGCATTTGCTCAAAGGTGAAGATATAACTCAGTCCCCTTTGTCACGAAAGCCTGTCGGCACCGGCCCCTTTAAATTCAAGGAGTGGCATAGCGGTGAACGTATTGTCCTTGAATATAATCAGGATTATTTTGAAGGACGTCCGTATATTGACCGTATTGTTCTCAGGATTATTCCGGACATGGCAACAATGTTCCTGGAATTAAAGGCAGGGAAAATAGATATGATGAATCTTACCCCCCTGCAATATAAACGTCAGACCAATCAGCCTGATTTTAATAAGACTTATACAAAATACAGATATCTTGCTTTTGCCTATACATATCTTGGGTATAATCTGCTTGATCCTCTTTTTAAAGACATACGTGTAAGACAGGCCATATCATATACCATAAACAGGGAAGAGCTGGTAACCGGAGTTTTATTTGGTCTTGGCAGAGTGGCATCAGGCCCGTATAAACCTGGCACATGGCCTTATAACCCTGATGTTGAAAGATTTGATTATGATCCGGCAAAGGCACGAATCCTGTTTAAAGAGGCTGGATGGGAGGACAGGGATAATGACGGGGCGCTTGAAGATGCTAATGGCAAGCCTTTTAAATTTACCATTATCACAAATCAGGGGAATGACAGTCGTCTCAAGGCCGCCCAGATTATCCAGCAGCGCTTGAGAGAAGCCGGTATAACAGTTGAAATAAGGGTCATTGAATGGGCTGCTTTTTTAAAGGAATTTATAGAGAAAAGAAATTTCCAGGCGACTATCCTGGGCTGGAATATATTACAGGACCCTGATCTTTATAATGTATGGCACTCTGAAAAAAGCGAACCAGGGGGACTTAATTTTATATCATTTAAAAATAAAAGGGTTGATGAATTGCTTGAAAAAGGCCGCAGGATTCTTGAACAGGAAAAAAGAAAGGGGAGCTATTTTGAGATTCAGGAAATATTGGCAAAAGAGCAGGCTTATACCTTTCTTTGGGTCCCTGATTCTTTGCCCGTGGTTAATTCAAGATTTAAAAATATAACCCCTGCACCTGCGGGCATAGAATATAATTTTATAAAATGGTATGTGCCAAAAGAAGAACAGTTATATAAAACCTTTTAAAAATAGGCAAAAAATCAATATATTTGATATTATGAGTTTTTTTATTATATAAAAATATGTTAACTTATTTTTAAAATAATTATTAAGGGTATTTTTAACCCTTTTTCTTTATGTTAATATCTTTTATTATGAAGAGGTTTTTATTTTTTTCTCATGGTTATCCGGTAATTTATTTCGATTTAAAATATAATTAATATTAAAATCAGCAGTTTATTGGGAATTAAGGTTTTATAAAAAATTGTCAGGATTAATAATTTGGTTATTTAAGGAGGTCGGGGATGCAGCTTCGTTTAGCAAAGGTTGATGAATTGCAATTTTTAAGATGTATAAAGGATAAATACTGGGGGGCTAACCGCGCTCAATTTTCTGATTGGGAAATAGGGGATTATCTTGTATTTATTATTAATAACTCGTTATCAGCTTTTGCCGTGATATCTGGCGCCCCGTTTGTTTCCAAACAACGTTTTAGTCATAAAGGGGCTTATCCATACCGTATCCCGATACAGTTTGTACATATCCTTTTTTCTGAAAATCGGGAACCAATATCCAAAGAGATAAAAGAGGAGATCAATAATATATGGGAACAGGGGTTTGACTGGGGGGTTGAAAATCAATTACTGCTGAAAAACGACGCTGCTGAAAAGGTTATCAAGAGCATTCGCGATAAAGTTAATGATTTATCAAAACATGAAGATGAACTTGATATGTTAATAGATGCCGCAAAATTAAGGGCATCAATGGACATGGATATAATTGATATCTCTCCTGCTGAACCGTCATCTTTTAAAAAAGCAGAGGAATCTAAGAAGGAGGAACCTAAGAAGGAGGAATCTAAGAAGGAGGAACCTAAGATAGAGGAACCCAGGAAGGAGGAATCCAAGATAGAGGAATCCAAAAAGGAGGTTAAGGAAATGCCCATAAAACAAGAGCCGCCACAAAAAGAAAAACAATCGTCGCCGCCTGCAGCAAAGCCTAATAGTGATGCAAAGATTATTGCTGGTCTGATACAGCTTGGCAATATAACAGGCTCCACAGTGTTTGCAGGTTTGCGCACTACTGAAATGAAACTTGATGATAATGGTTTAAAGGATAAATATTTAAAAAAGCTTCCTGATTTGGGGGTTGATGATAATGTGGCAAATTGTCTGAAATCCTTTGATGTGGTCTGGATCG
>DAOWOC010000129.1 GCA_030642225.1 Deltaproteobacteria bacterium | reverse complement strand
GTATTCAGAGTAATAAAATCCACTCCCTTTAAATTAGCATCTATCATGTTATTAACAGCATTTCCACCGCCTCCGCCAACACCCACCACAGTGATACATGCGCCATGCATATGCATACTGCTTTTTTCTATTACCTCAAAATTCATGCCTCACCCCTCCCCAAATTTTAAAAAAAATTATTTTATATTATATTCAATTATTTACTATTATTGAGCATCCTAAACCAACGGTTATACAACATCCCTGAACCAGTTTTTCATCCGCACAACAACATTGTTAAAGATATTTTTATCCCTGAGGTGCGATTTCTTTTCAGGATTATTTTTTAAACCATAAATCACAAGACCAACACCTGTGGAATAAATCGGGTTTTTAATAACATCAACCAGACCACTTACAGAATGAGGAACACCTATCCTGACAGGACAATCAAACATGTCTTCTGCGAGCTCAATCATGCCAGGAAGTACTGCAGAACCGCCTGTAATAACCATGCCCGGCCTTATTATTTTATCAACCCCTGCTATTTCCATCTCTGCTATTATAATGGAAAACATCTCCTCAACCCTTGGTTCAAGTATTTCGGAAAGTATCTGTCTTGATAAAATCCTGGGCTCTCTCCCGCCAATAGAAGGAACTTTAATTGTATCATTAGGCTGTATCATTGAAGATGACAGCGTCCCGAAACCACACTTTATTTTTTCTGCAAATTCAAATGGTGTTCTGAGTCCAACAGCTATATCATTACTTAAATTATTGCCGCCTAATGACAGAACTGAGGTATGTTTAAGATTACCATTTAAGAAAACAGCAAGATCAGTTGTCCCGCCTCCAAAATCTAAAAGCCCGATGCCCGCATTTATCTCTTCCTGGGTTAAAACAGACTCTGCGGATGCAAGTGATTCAAGCACAATACCACATATATCAAGGCCAGCCTGATTAGCGCATTTGATAATATTATGTACTGAAGTCGCTGCGCCGCTGATTATATGCACATTTGCCTCAAGCCTGACACCGGTCATACCAATGGGATTTTGTATGTCATCCTGTTTATCAACCTTAAAACCCTGTGTTAATACATGTATGATCTCACGATCCATAGGCATGGCAACGGCCTTAGCCGCATCAATAACCCTGTTGATATCCCTGGCGGTAATCTCCTTTTCCTTAATTGCGATCACACCCTGGCTATTGATACCTTTTATATGACCGCCTGCTATACCCACATAGGCTGAAGATATTTCACAACCTGCCATCATCTCGGCCTCCTGCACGGCCTTTTTTATTGATTCAACTGTCTGATCAATATCAACGATAACTCCCTTTCGCATACCCTCGGAAGGATTCTTTCCAACCCCTATAATTTCAACGCCACCGCTGCTGACATCACCAACCACTGCGCAAATCTTTGTTGTCCCGATATCAAGTCCTATGATAAGTTCTTCTTTTTTAGACAAACAGAGTTCTCCTCTTAGAAATTTTTTATATTTGAATCAAAAGAAACAACCGCATAATCCCCTATATCAAACCTGATTTTATTTATCCCCTCCCATGTTTTCATCTTTTTAAGACCTGCCGCTACATAATTAAGGTTATGCAGGTTCTCCTCTAAAACAGGCAGGTTCATTACAACCGGACTGCCGGAAGGGGCAAAAAATACCGTTACCTTGTCATGGGTTGAAAAATTAAATTCACTTGGCCATTCCTCAGCAACATCTATCTTATCAATAAGGAGGTTTATCGTTTTTATCGTGGATTTCTGCTTTATTCTGAATTTATCAAGACCGGTTATTACAGATAATTTTTCCGCTTTAAAGGTATCTTCATTACTCAATGGGCCAAAAATCTCTCCGGTTTCATCAAAATACCAGAGCTTATCCAAATTAACAAAAGCAACAGGCTTCCTCTCGGCAATATTAATGGTTATCGCAGATGGAAGATGCTGAATAATCCTGCATTCCGATATCCATGGATGAGAAATTACCTTCCATGAAATCTGCTTAATATTCAAGGCAAGTAAATTCTGTCCTATTTTTAAACCTGACAACTTAATAATTTCATCTTTTTGTACATATTTATTGCCCTCAACATCAATACAGGAGATGCTGAATAAAGAACTTTGAGAAAGATGTCTGTATCCTTTGATAAGTACAATATTAATTATAGCCACAACAAATAGAACACAGACTGCAACAAAAAATAAGCCGGTAAAATGTCTTCTGCTATCTTTTGAAGATGTCTGTTTTTTTATTTTACGCGTGTAACGGTTTTCTTTGGACTTTTTTATAATACCCATGGTCCCTCCATTCCAAGCAATACTGCTTCCGGGTGAAGATGAATGCCTTTAGATTCTTCAACACGCTTTATGACACATTCTATAATCCCTTTAATATCCGAACAAGTTGCCCCGCCAAGGTTGATGATAAAATTGGCATGTTTTTCCGATATTTGTGCATTTCCCATGCGTTTCCCTTTAAGTCCGGCCTCATCTATCAGCTTTCCTGCTGAATATCCTTTGGGATTACGAAAAATACATCCGCAATTTTTTTCTTTAAACGGTTGTGTTAAACGACGTTTTCCGATAAGTTTACGCATGCGTCCGGCGATTGCTGCTGAATCATCTTTTTTAAGGGATAACCCTGCCTCAATAATGATATCCACCCTGTCTAACAACAATGTTCTATACCCGGTGTTTATATCCCTTCTTTGTATAGTCTTAATATCCAAGCCTCTGACAATAGTTATATCTGTGACATAATCCATTACTTCAAATTCATTAATCCCTGCATTCATGGCCATTCCGCCTCCAACGCTTCCAGGTATACCAGCCAAAAATTCTATACCAGACAGACCATGTTTTATACAATACCGCATAAGCCTTTGCATGGGAACTCCTGCTTCTGCCTTTAAGAATATCCTGTCATCTGAATCCTGCTTAGCAATCTTATTAAATCCCTTTGAAAGGTTGATAATGATTCCCACATACCCTTTGTCCGCAACAAGCAGATTTGTACCTTTTCCCACCACATAACAGGGTATATTCCCGCTATAAGCTATCCTCAATATATCTTTTAATTCCTTTATCCCGGATGGAAAGACTATGCACGCTGCCTCTCCGCCAACCCCAATGGAAGTATGCAAAGACATGGGCTCATTCCACAAACAATCTGAAACAGATTTTTCAATAGAATATCTGTGCTCTTCAGTAAAATAAACGGCCTGTGCATTTAATGAGACCGCCTGAGCTTCCCCTGAATCAAGACTGATATTCATCAACAATAACTCCTGGTTACATATCCTTGTTTAAGGCAGACAAGATATCCTCACCAACCTTAAAAACACTTCCGGCTCCAAGTGTTAAAAGAACATCTTTGGAGTTAAGCCGTTTAATCAGATATTCCACAACATCTTTATGTGCCCCTATATATTTAACATCCCTGTGACCATGTTTTTGAATCCTGTCTGCAAGCATGCTTGAGTTTATCCCCTCTATCGGTTTTTCATTTGCAGGATATATATCCATAAGTATCAATTCATCGGACTGGTAAAATGCCTTTGTAAATTCATCCAAAAGCGCACTGGTCCTTGTATAACGATGAGGCTGAAAAACCACTATACGTTTTTTACCTACCCATGAAGCGCATAAGGTAGTCAGTGTTGCCATGATTTCAGTAGGATGATGACCATAATCATCTAAGATTGTGATCCCGTTCACCTCACCTTTGATCTCAAACCTGCGGCTAACACCACTTAGATTTTCCAGCCCGTGCTTAATCTTTTTAAAAGGGATATCAACTCCATGCCTGCTGCAATTGCGGCAAGCGAGTTTAAGACCATATGATCGCCAGGCATTGGGAGAGATATCTCACCTAATTCCTGTTCTTTAAAAATAACCTTAAATTTTGACAACATGTTTTGTGTAAAAATATCACGTGCCTTGATATCAGCCTGCGTTGACATCCCATAAGTTATATAACGTTTCTTGATGTACGGGATGATTGACTGAATATTAGGATCATCAAGGCATAGAATGGCTGACCCGTAAAATGGGACCTTATTTATAAAATTTATAAATATTTCTTTAATAGCATCAAGGTTTTCATAAAAATCAAGATGTTCCCTGTCTATATTTGTTACAACAGCAACTGATGGGGATAAAGATAAAAAAGAACCGTCACTTTCGTCTGCCTCTGCAAGCAGAAAATCACCCTTACCTAATTTAGCGTTCGTGCCCCAGGAATTCAGCCGTCCCCCTATTACAACAGTAGGATCAAGTCCACCGGAAGTCAGAACCCCTGCAAGCATTGATGTCGTAGTAGTCTTGCCGTGACTCCCTGCAACTGCTATCCCATACCTTAAACGCATAAGTTCAGCTAACATTTCGGCCCTGGATATTACAATACACTCTCTTGCATCAATAGCCGCAGCAACCTCAGGATTGCTTTCATTGACAGCAGAGGACAGGACAACTACCTGGGCATTCTTAATATTCTCAGGCTTATGTTCATAAAATATAAGCGCACCTATTGATTCCAGCCTCTTTGTAGTCTGTGACCTGTTAATATCAGAACCGGTAATATGGTATCCCAGGTTTATAAGAAGCTCGGCAATGCCGCTCATCCCT
>DAOWOC010000313.1 GCA_030642225.1 Deltaproteobacteria bacterium | reverse complement strand
CTTTGGCAACATCCAGCAAAGGATCGCTGATGTTTAATTTTTGGAGAAGATTATTACATACATCTTTAATTATTTTAGCCCTTGGATCACTTGTTTTATAAACACGGTGACCAAACCCCATTAATCTGAAAGGATCATTTCTGTCTTTAGCCCTTTCAATAACCTTATCTATATTACTACCGCCTGAAACTATGCTTTTGAGCATTTCAATAACAGCCTGGTTTGCGCCTCCGTGCAATGGACCCCAAAGAGCTGCTATCCCCGCTGAAATAGCTGAATAAAGATTCACCATGCCGCTGCCCACAAGCCTTACGGTTGATGTGGAACAGTTTTGCTCATGGTCTGCATGGAGAATCCAAAAAATATTAAGCGCCCTGACCACGTCTTCATCAATCTCATAAGGAGCAACCGGAGAATCAAACATCATATTTAAAAAATTTGCACAATATGAAAGATCCGGCCTTGGATAAACCACCTTGTGCCCCCTGGAAATATTAAAGGACATGGCTGCAAGTGTTCTGATTTTGGCAAGAAGACGCGTTGCCGTTATGTCTATGTCGTTAACATCTTCGTTAGAGCTCTTTTGAATTTCAGGATAAAAGGCATTAAGAGCATTAACCATTGAGGATAAAATTCCCATGGGGTGTGATGCCCTGGGGAAGTTTTGAAAAAAAATATGCATATCTTCATGAACAAGAGAGTGCTTGGTCAACAGTCTAGAAAATTTATTAAGTTCCTTTCTTGTGGGAAGTTCCCCATGAACCAGAAGATATGTCGTCTCAACAAAGGTTGAGTGTTCTGCAAGCAGTTGGATAGGAATGCCGCGATTGCGCAGTATCCCCTTTTCTCCGTCCATATATGTTATTCCACTTTTGCAGCTTCCTGTATTTCCGAATCCGGGATCCAGTGTAATCAAGCCAGTCATATTCCGCAGCCTGGATACATCAATTCCTTTCTCATTTTCAGTCCCAACAATAATTGGAAATTCAAATGTTCGTCCTTTGTAAATCATTTTCACATGCTCAGCCATCCTAACTCCTATTTTTTAATACTTTTCCTGAATAATTTTGGACTTTTCAGGTGAATAAACCTTCCACAGGCATCAACCTGCCAAAATAACAGCTTGTCATATATCAAAAAATTTAATAAATGTCAACAAGGGTTGACCCGCGGCAGCGTCAAACGTTATGATATAATTTATAAATTATGATTTTATGAGTATAGATTATTGCAATATAAATTTATTTTTAATATAATAATTATTTAGTAAATATAAAAAATTCGAATTTTAAAATATAGCATATTCAGCAGGTAATTATTTACACAATGAGTGATAAAAAACTGCTTTATAACAGCAGGATAATTAAGGTGTATCTGACATATGTTAAAAAACATTATTCTTATACGGATATTGATCAACCCCTTGAATATGCGGGGATAAACCGGTATGAGGTTGATGACTCCACCTGCTGGTTTACCCAGTTGCAGGTTGACAGGTTTTATGAAGCCATGGTTGCATTAACCGGCAATCCGGATATTGCAAGGGATGCTGGTCGTTTCACCATACCTTCAGGTGCCGCAGGCGTTTTGCAGCAGTATACACTGGGGCTGCTGAGTCTTGGCACAGTCTATATGCTTCTTGGCAAAGTATATACTGCCATGAGCCGCGGAGCTGATGTTAAAACAAAAAGAATTAAATCCAATAAAGTAGAAGTAATCTCCACGCCCAAACCGGGTGTAAACGAAAAGCCTTATCAATGTGAAAACAGGATGGGCACGTTTGAATCCCTGGCAAAACTTTTCACCAACAAATTTGCTGAAATTGAGCATCCTGAATGTTTTCATAAGGGCGGCAAATGCTGCAGATATATAATAAGCTGGGACAAGACTCCCTCAAGTTTGCTTAAAAGGGTACGCAATTTTGCAATTTTGATAGGCATAATCGGTTTTGTTCCTTCTTCTTTTATCCTTTCTGCAAAACCGTGGCTCTATTTTTTTACATCATATTTATTTATAATACTGATATTTTCTTTGTATGTTGAGAATGTGGCAAAAAGGGAGCTTTGTAAAACTGTTGAAACCCAGGGAGATGCAGCACTAGTTTTAATCAAAGAGATGAATACCCGCAACAATAACGCTTTGTTGATTCAGGAAATAGGTCAGGCAACTTCAAGTATTTTAAACCTTGAGAAGCTTTTAAAAACAGTAATGCGGATTACGGAAAAGCGGCTTGATTTTGATCGCGGTCTT
>DAOWOC010000270.1 GCA_030642225.1 Deltaproteobacteria bacterium | reverse complement strand
GATAAGTTGCTGGCATGGATTTAAATAAAAAGCCTTTCCCAAAGAAAGGATAACTGAATATTCCCCTGTAAATTCCATGGTCAAAAGAGGATTACATTCTCCGGGATAACTGACCAGGACATCTTTCAAAGAAAGGAGTTTTGCGGAATCCTGTGCCTTAATATTTATTTTTAAACATATATTTTTTGCTAATTTATGCGATGCATCTTCAAGAAAAAAAATATCCGAACCTATGATTTTAGAACTCTTTTCCCCATGTTCAAGCCTGCCTGTGACAAGCATTGGCTTTTCATAAGGATTAAAGGATAAAAGTTTATGATAAAGGTCGGAAAATACCACGACTTCTATGCTGCCGGACACATCTTCCATGGTCAAAAAACCCATGCGATCGCCTTTTTTGGTTGTAATCTCTTTAATCCCGGCAACCAACCCGGCGACATGCACATTACTTTTATCCTTTGCCTCTGAAAGCATGCTCATTTGGGTGCATAAACATTTTTTACATTCAGATTCATATTCATCCATAGGATGTCCGCTGATAAAAAACCCTAATATTTCTTTTTCAAATGCCAGCATCTCCTTTTCAGGATATTCATCTATATCAGGCATTGAGGGGACAGGCGATGACATAGCGGAATCACCCTGTTTATCATTTATTATAGAGAATATGCTTAACTGTCCGTCGGCCTCATCCTTTTGAATGGACTGGGCACGATCAATTGCAGCATCAAGAACAGAGATCATCCCTGAACGTTTGTGACCGCTGAAATCAAACGCCCCGCATTTAATCAGGCTTTCAATAACCCTGCGGTTGACCTTTCTTAAATCAATATGTTCACAGAAATTATAAATATTTTCAAACGTTCCGGTCTTTTCCCTCGCATCAATAATTGAATCTATTGCACCTGAACCAACATTTTTAACAGCAGCAAGCCCGAAACGAATCACATCATCAATTACAGTAAAATCCTTTTCACTTGTATTAACATCAGGGGGCAGGACATTTATAGACATTGCCTTACATTCTGAAATAAAAAAGACAACCCTGTCGGTATTACTCATATCACTTGTCAGGATTGATGCCATAAAGGCCACAGGATAATTTGCCTTAAGATAAGCGGTCTGAAAGGCAATCAAGGCATAAGCCGCTGAATGGGATTTATTAAAACCATACTCGCCAAATTTGGCCATGAGGTCAAAAATCTCACCTGCCTTTTTTTCATCAACCCCTGATTCTCCGGCACGTTCAATAAACGGGACATTTTGTTCAGCCATTGCCCCTGTTAATTTTTTCCCCATGGCCCGCCTTAACAGATCCGCTTCCCCAAGTGAATAACCAGCAAGGACTTGGGCAATCTGCATAACCTGTTCCTGATAAAGGATGACCCCGTAAGTAGGCTTTAATATATTCTCTAAAAGAGGATGTGGATATATTATCTGTTTCTTTCCGTGCTTTCTCTCTACAAAATCATCCACCATCCCCGACCCAAGGGGGCCTGGGCGATAAAGCGCAACCAAAGCAATAATATCCTCAAAATTTTGTGGCCGCATCTTTATAAGAAGATCCTTCATACCTGATGATTCAAGTTGAAACACCCCTGTGGTATTGCCCTGACTCAGCAGTTCATAAGTCAATTCATCATCTAATGGCAGATTGTCGATGTCTATTTCAATAGCCTTGGATTTTTTGATCAACTTTAATGTATTGTCAATAATAGTAAGGTTTCGGAGTCCTAAAAAATCAAACTTAATCAGTCCGATCTTCTCCACCATCTTCATATTAAACTGGGTTACAACCTCATCTTCCTTGCCTTTATAAAGGGGAAGATATTCGACCAGTTTTTTATCACCGATAACAACCCCTGCGGCATGGGTTGAAGCATGTCGGCAAAGCCCCTCCAACCGGAGTGCGTTTTTAAAAAGCTCTTGAAACCCATGATCAGAATCAACGGCTTTTTTTAAATCAGGATTTATTTTAATGGCTTCATCCAAGGTGTCGATCTTTTCAGGGATAAGCTTGGCTAAGCGGTCAGCATGTGCATAAGGGATATCCATGGCCCTTGCAACATCCCTGACAACAGCGCGCGCCTTTAATGCCCCGAATGTTGTAATTTGCGCTACATTCTCTTTACCGTATTTTTCCGATACATAATTAATGACCCTGTTCCGACCCTTTACACAAAAATCAACATCAATATCAGGCATGCTCACCCTTTCAGGATTCAAAAAACGCTCGAACAGCAGATCATATAAAAGGGGGTCAATATTGGTAATCCCAAGGGCAAACGCCACAAGACTTCCAGCGGCAGAACCACGGCCGGGGCCTACAGGTATATCGTTATTTTTTGACCAGTTGATAAAATCAGCCACAATCAGAAAATATCCTGCAAAACCCATCTTATTAATAATAGCAAGTTCCTGTTCAAGGCGCTCATAATACTTCTCAAGGGGTTTTTTGCTTTTTTTGAAATAATTTTCTCCACGGCGTTTCATAAAGATTTCAAAACCAGTACGGGCATCTTTGCCCAAATTACCCTCAAGGGTTTCACCCTTTTCAATGGTAAAACTCGGAAAAGACAGTTTGCCGGTTTCAATCTCAAGGTTGCATCTTTCAGCAATCAATATGGTATTTTTTATTGCATCAGGACAATTTGAAAAGGCCCTGATCATCTCCTGGGGTGATTTATAATAAAGCTGATCAGTTGAAAAACGCATACGCATCTTATCTGTAACTATTTTACCTGTCTGAATGCAAAG
>DAOWOC010000338.1 GCA_030642225.1 Deltaproteobacteria bacterium | reverse complement strand
GAACCTGCCCATCTGAGTGAATAGCGTTGTTCTGCTTATTGGAATCCTGGTTACGTTTGCAAAGGAAGAATGCGGGCTCGCAATTTCTTTTGGTCAATAGTAACTATCGCGCCTTCTTCGAGATGCTTCTCAAACTGGTGAAGCGCTGAAACTACAAGCGAACCGAGGTGTTCGGGAGTTACGTTTTGTGTGCGAACTTGAATTACACTTGGGCAATCTGCTTTCGTGGCAGCAAGTATGGTTCCAAAATCCAGATCATGCGTGAAAACTACATATCCATTAGATTTGGCATATGTTAAAATATCATAATCTGGAGCGTTTGACCTGCCGATACTTGACCAGTGAGCAGCCTCCAAACCCGCTTCCTTCAGTATGGACACCCACTTCGGGGAAAGATTCATGTCTATCAACAGCTTCATGCCGAAACGAGTGGAACGTCAATTTCTTCGACACGCCATGCAGCGTAAGCGAGTGCCTCATCAAGGTCTTTTGAGTCTAGATAGGGATATAATTTTAAAATTTCCTCTTTGGTGTGTCCCGAGGCAACAAGGCCGACGATCATCCCCACAGTTACGCGCATACCACGAATGCAAGGCTTTCCTCCCATGATATCAGAATCAAATGTGATTCTTGTTAACGGTATCATTTCAGACCTCCTTTGATAAATTGGTTTTTCCCTTATAGTAATTATACTGTGTTGCGCCTTTTACTACAAGTTTTTCCTTTTTAGGAATCCGGTGGACATACTATTAGGTGAAAGGAAAAGAAGGCTTATCCTTTAAATGAAATTATAATATATTTTTTTGGAGTCATATCAATAATACTCCATCAATGTACCACAAACGCCGGGGAGAAACCCGGGTAATTCGGCAATAGATTTAAATCCCATCTTCCTGTAAAAATCCGGCAAAAAACCCTCAGCAGCCACTAATTGAATTTTTTTGAGATTATGCTGCAATGCATGCTGCTTTAAGATTGCAATTAATTGCGAACCAATGGAAAGTCTCCTGTAATCTTTATCCACTGCTATGTAAATCAGATAGAGACATTTTCCATTTGGGTCATGATGAACAGGAAAATCACTGATTTCATTAAAATAAGCAAAAGACTCTTTGTCCCAAAGACATGTTTCCATGTAGGCAATTATTTTACGGTCTTTAACAGCCACATAAAAACCCTGCGGGTACATATCAAGCCTTTTTCTCAAGGTCTCGACAGATGCGGCATAATCCTTTTCAATTGATCTTTCAAGATCATATACTGCCTTGATATCAGCATGGCTTGCGTGTTTTATCAACATTTGTATAAAATTATCAGATATTTTTCAGGGAATCCCGCATAGCGGTTATAGTGGCCTTATAATCACCGGAACCAAAAATTGCCGAGCCTGCGACAAAGATATTGGCCCCTGCCTTTGCGACTGCGGCTATATTATCCGTTTTTATGCCGCCATCCACTTGGATATCAGCTTTTGCACCATTTTCATTTAACATTGATCTTAATTTTTTTATCTTCTCAAGACATGAATCAATAAAAAATTGCCCACCGAATCCCGGATTGACTGTCATGATAAGTACCATATCAATATCTTTAATTACATACTCAATAAAGTTGAGCGGGGTTGAAGGATTCAGAGATACTGCCGCCTTGGCCGAATGAGATTTTATAACCTGAATAGTCCTGTGCAGATGAGGCGTCACCTCTGCATGTACTGTAAGGATATCAGCTCCCGCATTTATATAATTATCAATGTATTGATCGGGATTCTGGATCATCAAATGAACATCCAGAGGTTTGGCGGTTATCTTTCTGATGGCTTCAACAACAGGAATACCTATGGTAAGGTTTGGAACAAAATGCCCGTCCATAACATCAATATGGATATAATCGGCCCCTGCATCTTCAATGGCCTTTATTTCCTCGCCAATACGCATAAAATCAGCAGAAAGTATAGAGGGTGATATTAAATATTTCATATAAACGCTCCTTAAAACAAAAAATACG
>DAOWOC010000236.1 GCA_030642225.1 Deltaproteobacteria bacterium | reverse complement strand
TCTCCTCCTTACGAAGGAGGAGTTAGAGGAGGTTAATTTTACCTCACTTACCCTCTCCTTCTAAAGAAGAGGGTCAGGGTGAGGTTATTAAAAATTAGAAAATGACAGTTTTATTTAATTTAAAAACACAAAAACAAATCAGAAAAAATTTACGAAAACAAGAAGTTGAATCAGAAAAAAATTTATGGTGGAAATTAAGAGATAGACAATTAGGAAATTATAAGTTTCGCCGGCAATTCGGTATTGATAAATATATTGTTGATTTTTATTGTCCTAAATTAAAATTGGTTATTGAAATTGACGGGGCTACTCATTCAACAAAAAAAGAAATAGAATATGATAATCTTAGACAGGGATTTTTAGAAAATTTAGGCCTTGTTATAAAAAGATATACAAATAATGAAGTTAAAAATAATTTACAAGATGTTTTAAGAGACGTTAATGGCTTGAAACATAATGTTTCAAGCCCCAGGGGGCCGGATATTTCCCTGCTAAAGAGCTTGTCAATAGTTGTTGAGCATGTTTGACTGATAACCCATTCAAGCACCATAAATCCTGTGTCACTGTATATATTTGTCTCCCCTGGCGTATAGCAAGGCTTCTCTTGTGTCAGGAACAACTCGAACCTTTTTTTCCTTTCTGCTTCAGGGAGGCCAAAAAGCGTTTTAAAATATGGACTGTAGGCTTGCATACCGCTGGAATGATTTAAAAAACGCCATAAAGGAACATTTTCAAACAAGGTTTTCTTAAATAATGGCAAATAATGGCTGATTGAATTATTTAACTTTAAAAGGCCTTTTTCTTCAAGATAGATGACAAGCAGGGTCGTGGCAATAGGTTTTGTTAATGAGGCAAGATCAAAAACCGTTTCCAATGTTACTTGTGTGCTGCATGGCTGGATATCAATAGTTCCGGCAGCTTCAGAACAAATTTCACCATGCAGATCAATATAAGCGACTGCGCCGGTGAAGATATGATCTTCAACACCTTTGTCAAGCATGTGTATTATTACTTTTTTCAATTGCACTGCTATAATACACCCTTAAGGCCAAAGATATTTTCAGAAAAAATAATCTTATTATTTTTTGTATTTAATTCAGCCTTCATGCCCACAGGGATTGGGGTATTCCTTTTACCATGACCAAAAGGCAGCCCCATTACAATCGGAATATTAAGCCCCATAGTCACATCAGTTACTATCTGCCTGATATCCTCATCCTCGCACCCTGAAAAATTACCAAGCAAAAGCCCCCTGCATTTGCTTAAAATTCCAGATACTCTTATTTGTGTTAAAAGGCGATGAATCCTGTATGGAGGCTCATTAATATCCTCAATAAAAAGGATGATATCCCCTGGCAAATCATCAGAAAATATTGCAAAAAAAGAAACAATGGTGCTTAAATTACCACCAATAATCGGGGCGATTATATGCCCATGCTTTATAACCTGACTTTTCCGGAAATCTATAGATGAAAAAAATGCACCATCCAATATGCGCATAAGTTCTTCTATATCCTGTTTATCTGTTTTAAAAAGAGTGCTGAGCATTGGCCCATGCAGCCCGATAATCCCTGTTTTGCAGAAATTTTCGTTTAAAAGCAATGAGATATCTGAAAAACCTATAATTAGCTTAGGGTTATCCTTTAAAACACCCCATGGCATTTCACTAATAACAGGAAGGAGGCCGTACCCCCCGCGCGCACACCATATAATATCTATTTCAGGGTTTTTAAAGGCATTGACAATGGTATTGAGCCTGGATTCATGCGTGCCATTTAAAAAAGGGAGGAGAATATTATTATGCAGGGGAATGGTAAAATCCAGGATATTAAAACCGCTATCCTTAAGTATATCCATACCCCTTTCAAGATCAGAACAAACAGGGGGGCTTGAAGGTGCTATAACGGCAATTGTCGCACCCTTATCAAAAGGCCTGGGATAAAGAGCAGGATATTCAAAATTTAACATTTTTTAAAAGGTCTGTAAGATAATTGCATGGTTTACTGTTCCTTACCTGTTGCGTTCGTAAATTATCCTCAACCCTTCCAGGGTTATTGTCTGATCAACATGTTGAATAGTTGCGGATTCCGAGGCTATAAGAGATGCAAGCCCCCCTGTGGCGACTACCACCGGATCAGTGTCTACCTCATTTTTAAGGCGATTTACAAGTCCGTCAACCATATCAACGTATCCATAAATAATCCCGACATTCATTGCGCCGATCGTATTTTTTGCAATAATACGGTCGGGCTTGGAAAATATTTCCACCTTTGGGAGTTTTGATGCCTTGCTAAAAAGGGCATCACATGAAATCATTATCCCTGGCGTTATAATGCCGCCCATATATTCTCCAATAGCAGAGATATAATCAATGGTTGTGGCTGTGCCAAAATCAACAACTATAACAGCTCTTGAAAATTTTTCATAGGCAGCCACTGCATTGACTATGCGATCCGCTCCAACCTCTTTTGGATTATCATATTTAATCGGCATTCCGGTTTTTATGCCAGGGCCAACAACAAACGGGGTAAAATTAAATTCCCTTATACAATAATTTTTTACAGTGTTGATCATGGGAGGGACAACGCATGATATGATAATACCATTTATATCACGTGATTTAATACCACGGTCAGCAAAAATACTATGCATAAAGATAGCATATTCATCTATCGTATGTTCGGCAATGGTCCTTACCCGCCAGTCGGCAAATAATTTTTTGTCATGAAAAACACCCATCACGGTATTTGTATTACCAATATCTATCGCAAGCAGCATTTTCCTACCCAAACTCCCTTTTTACTGTCTCGGCAAGATCATTGGCCATGATTTTTATCTTATCATCATCCTGCCCTTCAATCATTATCCTGAGTTTAGGCTCTGTACCCGAATACCTTACAAAGAGCCTGCCATCATCGCCAAGCTGTTGAATAATTGTGTTCATATGCCTTGTTATGGTCTTTGATTCATCAATCGGGGTTTTGCGCTTTAATTTTACATTTACCAGCACCTGCGGCAATGATTCCATGACATTAGAAAGCATGGATAGTGATTTTCCTTCGTCTACCATAACAGAAAGAAGCTGCAAAGCAGCCATAACACCATCACCTGTTGTCCCGTGATCC
>DAOWOC010000230.1 GCA_030642225.1 Deltaproteobacteria bacterium | reverse complement strand
TCCTCTGCCACTTCTTTTACCGTCATTATAAAATCCTCGGTTGATGCCCCCATATTACTGCCATTTGACGATACATGGAGTTCACACGATTTTCGGATTCCGGTAGGACGTTCCTCCATTGACCATCTGGAGCGTATATTATAGACTATTTGCGGTATATTGACGTTCATGGGACAAGCATGCATACACCTCGCGCACATGGTGCAGACCCACACCCATGGAGTGCTTTTAACCTCTTTATCCATACCGAGAAGCACCATCCTTAAAAATTTTCTTGGATCAAGTCCGAATTTACCGGATGCAGGACAACCGCTTGAACATGTTCCGCATGTGAAACATGTATTCAAATTTGCATCCGGAAGAATCTCCATTAATTCCTGCTTTAAATCCCCTTTTAAATTATTTAGCGCTGCAGCCTCTGACATGAAAGACCTCCTTGATATGGTTCATTAATGGTCATTGATTTACTATAAAAAATTTATTTAAACATAATTGTCCGCCTGACTATTTTCTTGAGCGCAAAACCCTGCTTTATGGAAGGGGCAAGGGGAATCGAACCTCCACCCTGTTGTTCAGACAAGGCCAACGGGTTTGAAGCCCGCGGGGCGCCCAGCGCCATTGCCCCTGCAACCGATTGTAAATTGGATGTTTAAAATTTGAATTGATTTTGATGACCGTGAAAAGGGAAAAAACCAATTTTTCGGCCAAACCATGCCAACCTTACACGGGTTGAGGCTGCTCCTTTATGGCTTCAGGTAAAACCGAAAAATTGATAAAACATCTTAATGCTCCGAATTCTCATTAATAATAATTTTCTATATCAGTAATCTATAGGGTAATCAAATTGATTATATCTATAATAAGACAGGAGTGTATTGAATTATTCTATATTGTCAGGCGATCATGCAAGGGATGCTAAATTAGCTTATATCTCAAGCATTACAGTGCCGGCGGGCCAGGATATGCAGCAGGGCAAACGCATGTAGATATTTTCATAAGTATCTGATATTATAATAGATATTTTTTTTAGACTTTTTGTTAATTTTATAATAGGTTTTGGCAACTATAATCAAGGAGTTGTCTATGCCGGAAGTACCTGGAAAATCAATAGAATTTTTTTTGAAGGGAAGATGAGAGCCGAATAAGAAAAGGGTCTGCACCGGAAAATTTTGCTGCAATACGACACATTGCCTTAAATTTACTCCGGAATAATAAAACATTTGAAGGCAGCGTAAAAACAAAAAGGCTGAATGCGGCTATGGATATAAATATTTGGAGAATGTCATATTCAGGTGATTGATACCTGCGCCAGAAGAATAGGCGTTTTGTAATATTTACATGCGTTGCCCCTGTTATCTATATGAAAATGGAATAGGGAAAGGATTGTATAACAATCAATATGTTATAATGCCGTAACTTTTAAATAATCAGACAATATCTTTCTGTGATCAAAACAGAGATTTTTCGGAATATCTGTTTTTTTAACAAGCATGATGTTTTCAGCATCATCCCCGGCTTTTATTGCCCCGCTCCCCTGTGCAATAAAAACAGTGGTCATTGTATGAAATCTTGGATCGCGGCCAGGTTTTGAATAAACTCCAAGAAGTTTAAGCCCGCTAATATCAAGACAGGTTTCTTCCTTTGCTTCACGAATAGCAGCATCTTCAACAGATTCCCCATAATTAACAAATCCGCCGGGCAGTGCCAATCCAAGCGGTGGATTTTTTCTTTCAATCAGGACGATGGAATCATTAAACATTATAATTATATCAACGGTTGGAAAGGGGTTCCTCGGTTGTTTCTGTATCATTATAGTTTTGTCAATTTTTTGCAGGGCATTTCTGCCTGCCCCGACCATGCCTGCGTTGTTTGCAAGACCGGCCCGGATAATATTTATCTTTGATGCATCTATCAGTTTTAATCGAAAATCAAGTTCTTTTTTAAGGGCAGGCATAAATATATCCATTGTATTACTAAATGCCCCTCCAATAATAATCGTGGGTATGGCAAGAATATTGACAAGATTGGCTATGGCCTGACCAAGAGCACTTCCCACCTTATTAAAGGTTTCAATGGCAATTTTGTCAGATGCCTTTGCAAGCCCTGCGAGTTCTTTCCCATTTTGCACATCAAGTCCAAGACTGCCTGCGATGTTAATTGCCCCGTTTGCTGATGCTATTGTTTCAAGACAGCCGATATTACCACATTTACAAAGTTTGCCCTTAGGGTTTATGGTCATATGGCCAAATTCACCGGCCATATTCAATGGCCCATGCCAGAGACTATTTTTCATTATTATCCCGCCACCGACACCTGTGCCGAGGGTTATGCACAAAATATTTTCATAACCCTTGCCAGCTCCAATCCAGTGTTCACCAACAGCCATCATATTAGCATCATTGTCCATGGCAACAGGGAGTTTAAGTTTATTTGAAATGGGACCTGCAAGTTCAAGGTTATTGCAGCCGGACAGGTTAGGTGAAACAATAATTTTTCCATTAGCCTGGTCTATATGGCCTGCGCACGATATACCGATAGCGCTCGGGGTTAATGCTTTTGAACAGGCATATTTTAAGAGTATCCCTGATATATCAAGAAGCTGGGAAATGAGATTTATGGAATCTGTCGGGTATTTATCTCCTGGGATTAAGTTACCGTCAGGGCATACCAGGCCTGTTTTGATAAATGTCCCGCCTATGTCAAATGCAATTACGCAATTTTTTAAAGATGACATTTCTTTCCTTTAATTTCGTAAGCTAAATGCAAATCCCAAATAACAAGAAAATTCCAAATAACAAATTCAAAACACCAAACAAAAACCAAAAAACTTAAAAACTGCCCTTGAACCCTTGAATCCTTTTACCATTTAATTTTTAAGCATTTCATCTAAACAAAATCTGCAATGGGGACAGGACGTTCTGTGGCAAAGTTCTTGCGATGGAGTTTGATACGTTCGATTTCATGAAGTGTTTCAGCAGTAAGATAACTTTCACCGCATTGAGGGCAACTAATTACCGGAACGTTTTCAATAAGGAGCAATTTTTTTCCTTTGCCATAACTGCGCGTCACTTTACGGAGTTTTGCACCTTCTTTTCCGCAAATATCACAAATCATTAGTTTTTCCTTTCATTTTATTAATAATAGATATACAGTGATAAT
>DAOWOC010000194.1 GCA_030642225.1 Deltaproteobacteria bacterium | reverse complement strand
GCTATCCAAAACGCTTTTTAAGTTGATCGTAGGCGCGCTTCCAAAGACAAGGGCTTTAAAAATACTTGGTGTCCGGAGTATTAAAACAGCGGGTATGAAACTTGGGATTTATGATGAAGAATTTCCTGCCTTTGGCAAACATGAACCCCCTGAATTTGATCCCGGACATTTTTGATATAAGAAGGTTTTAAATATATGACTCAAAATTGTCGATTGCATGTTTCAGCGCTGAAAAATAATGGTCAATATCATCTTTTTTGCTGTTAATACTTACTGCCCCTAAAAATCTGCCATTTGAAGATGGTATCAGCATATTTCCAATGGCAATTACGCACTTGGAAAATATATCCGGCCTTGGCGCCAGAAAAATTTCTGATTCCTTTACAATAGTTATAACTGTTGTGCCCACAAACTCTTCTATTATTTGCGGTGCGATTTTAGCTGATTTTTCAATGACCCATGGCGGAATATATTTACAATAATCCATAAACTTAAAACATTCGCCTGTTCTTTGTTCCATTTTTGCAAGACTGGTATTGAAATCCATCTCATAATCAATAAATGCCTTTTTATTATCCTTTTTTTGTTTATATGCCCAGGGTGCAGTAAAAACAGCTCCAAGTGTGCGTTTATATCCCTGCCTTGCTTTGAGATCTTTAGGGATAGAAAATTTTACATTGTTAAAGTCCTGAGTAAAAGAAAGCCCCCATGCAATCATGCTTACCAGGGTTACAGGGGATTCAATCCCTGGGACTGGGTTAATATTTAGATTTTTTCTTGCCTTTATCAGAGGTGTAAAGTCCATTGCTTTTGTCTTTACATAAGATGCATTATCATTAATCTCTGAATTTTTTAAAGAGGCGCGAATTTTTTCAGGTTTATTGCAAAAATCCATGGATGGATATTGAGATGTCCTTGTTATTCCCCATTCTTTCCTTAATTTTGAAATAATTTCCTGGGCAGGCACACCATCGAATATTGCGTGATGAAATTGAATCCACATATCAATATAATTATAATTTTCATTAAACCTGCAGAGTATATTTAAAGGGCCAAATCCTGGATGTCTCATTTTTATGAATTCAGGCATTTTAAATTGTGTTTTTTTTGTATCTTCAGATGAGAGATGACTGTTATCCTCAAATATAATATATATGCCAGACAACATCCTCTTTACATATGTCATTGCTTTAATTAATTGCGTTTTTTTGATATTCAGGCGTGATATTTCCCTTTTAACCTTTTTTTGAAAGATATTCAGGCGGCGATTATTTTCCATTAAATTGAGTTTATTGTAAACAGATATAACCGCCTTGTTTATCTTAAATAAATCTTCTTTATCAATGGTTATGCATGGGTCTGCAATATCATCAAAATATGGAATTATTTTTATTAATTTGCCCTGGTCATTAAATTCTGCACATACAATATCAACAAAGGGATTTTCCACCTGTTTCATAAAATGTCCATTGCCTGATAATCGCCATTTAATATCAGGACATGTTTTAAAAAAATCTTTTAACCTGCAAATAACCTGTTTTATTGCTTTATCAAGGGGAAAAATCTCTTTTTGGGAAATGTCTGAAGAGTAATCAAGGTTAAAACAGGATAATATGAATTTTGTCTCTTCTTTTTGGCAGAAGTAGCGTGTGCTATGACGCCATCCATCACCCTTCTTTTTTATGCCAAACATATCAAGAATGTAAAAGAACCTTAATAAAAAAAGTTCCATAATTATAAAGATTCCAAATCTGTTGACAAGACGTCTAAAGACAATTTCTTTTTTTAAAATCATAGAAAAACCAAAAGTTAGGTGTAAGCCTGTTTGTTTTTTACATTAAAAACATGTTCCTTAATGGCCAGAACCTTTTGTACTTGACTTATAAATCAACTTATAGTTAATGTTGGGAAATTACAACTTCTTATAATTCTTTTCGCGATTTTGTTCACTTTTAATCATGCAATTTAAAATCAAACTTAGTTAATAAATATTTTTGATCTGTAAAATTCAATAATCATCAAAATTATAATTTTTTTCAGGTAAAGACAACCTGTAATGATTTTAAAGGAGGTTTTCTAAAATGGATTTCAAATTATCCAAAGAACAGGAAGCGTTAAAAGAAGAATTTGAAGCATTTTTTAAGGAGGAGATGAAGGATGTCCCTCCTGAATACGGAAGAGGCGGGCTTGAAGGTATTTATGCCACTGAAAAGGGCTGGCAGTTTCACAGGTCAGTAGCAAAAAAACTTGGTGAAAAGGGCTGGCTTTCAAGACCATGGCCCAAAGAATATGGCGGACTTGATGCCCCTATTACAGAACAGTTGATTTTTAATGAGGTAAGGGAAAGACATCGCGCCCCGGGAGTTGATATTTTTGGTTTGGGCATGTTTGCACCAACCCTTCTCATCGCTGCAAATGATGAGCAGAAAAAGAGACTGCTTCCTCCAATCGCCAGGGGAGATGTAGTTTATTGCCAGGGGTGGAGTGAGCCTAATGCAGGGTCAGATCTTGCCGGATTAAAGACCAAGGCAGAAAAAAAGGGGGACCGTTATATTATAAATGGCCAGAAAATATGGACAACAGGAGCCCATAAGGCAGACTGCATGTTTATCCTTGCCCGTACTGACTCTAATGAAAAAAGGAGCAGGGGGCTTTCGGTTTTTCATCTGTCAATGGATACTCCTGGCATAGAAGTAAGGCCCATCCTTTATATGGATGGTCAGCATTTATATAATGAGGTTTTTTTGACAGATGTTGAAATCCCTGAAACTGACAGGATAGGGGCTGAAAATGACGGGTGGCGTCTCACGCGCGAGACAATGAATTTTGAAAGATCAAACGTGGGTATGTTTTCAGAAGGATATAATTTATTAAACGAACTCATTGAATATGTAAAAATCACAAAAAGAAACGGTAAATTTCTGTCAGAAAATCCTATTGTAAGGCAGAAGATAGCAAAACTCTATATTGACCTTGAGGTTGGTCATACACTTGCCTATAAGATTGCATGGCTTCAGGAGAAGGCCGGGCTGATATTTGCCGCATCGGCTGCATCAGAGGCAAAGGTTTTTGGCAGTGAGCTTTTGCAGCGCATATCAAATTTCGGTTCTGAAATAATGGGATTGTATGGCCAGGTGGCAAAATCCAAATGGGCACCTATGGATGGGAGTATGGTTGATATCTACCAGTTCTGCATGGGGATAAATATAGCTGCGGGCACATCGGAAATCCAGCGTAACCTTATAGCATGGGTTGGTTTAGGCCTTCCAAGATTTAAATAATATAGTTTTATATATTTGATAAATCTTAAAAAAGTATTTTATAGGAGAATAAAAAATGGATCTTAGTTTTACTCCAGAACAGGATATGTTGCGTGAGTCTGCTTCCAAATTTTTTTTAAAAGAATGTCCCTTTGATAAGGTCAGGGAACTTGAAGAAAGCGAGCAGGGATATTCACCGGAATTATGGCAGAAAATGGCTGAATTAGGCTGGATGGGGTTGTTATTCCCAGAAGCATATGGCGGATATGAACAGCAAATTACCGATATGGCCATAATATTGGAAGAAATGGGGAACACTGCCTGTCCCAGCCCTTTTATGTCCACCGT
>DAOWOC010000314.1 GCA_030642225.1 Deltaproteobacteria bacterium | reverse complement strand
TGAAAAGGGAAAACAAGAATTAAAAAAGGAAATTTTTAAGGCAATTGATAAAGAATTGCCTCAAAAATACAAGGGTTTTTTAAAGTATATTTTTTAAATATATTATGAGTGAATGTCCGGTGTGTGATCATGGTGGTGTTTGATAATATGAGGCATAAGTGAATGTGGTTTTTCCAGCCCGTGGGAAACCATAAAATTCTCATCTGACATAATATCAACCGCCGGGCCGTCGGCAATTATTTTCCCATTGTCCATCATGATGACCCTTTTGCATGTTTTAAGGACAAATTCAAGGTCATGGCTCGATATAATATAGGTGGAATCAAGATTATTGAGGATATTGATGATTTTTAGTTTTCCCCTTGGATCAAGGTCGCTTGTAGGTTCGTCAAGCAGTAGTATCTCAGGTTCCATCGCTATTACTCCAGCCAGACAGACCCTTCGTTTCTGTCCTCCGGAAAGGTGAAAAGGGACTTTTTCTTCAAAACCCTCAAGTCCAACGAGCAAAAGCGCTTTTCGTGTTTTTTTTATGACCTCATCTTTTTTCAGCCCCATATTTAACAGACCAAAAGCTACATCATCAAATACCGTTGAGTTAAAAAGCTGATCATCTGTGTGCTGAAAGACCATCCCCATGCGCCTTCTTATCATGGTGTGATTTTTTTTGGATTGCATTTTAAGACCGGCTACCTCCAGGCCTTCTCCAATATATGGAACAAGCCCCATCAGGCATAAAAACAAGGTGGTCTTGCCCGCGCCGTTCGGTCCTATCAATCCGATGGATTCCCCTTTATGGACATTAAGGCTGATATTATCTAAAACAGGTGTTTGTTGATCATATGCATATGAAAAATTTTCTGTTTTTATTAAAGATTCCAATTTAAAGCCTTTTTATAATGATTTAAGCATTTACCTGTTCATCAAATCAAACAGGATAATAACAATACCAGCAAAGCTTATCAAGGATGCTTTCAGGATATCAAAATTATTTGCTTTGAATTCTTCCAGCACATGGAGTTTCCCCTCATAGCCCCGCGCAAGCATGGCCCTGTAAATATTTTCCGTCTTTTCAAAACTCCTTATCATCATAACGCCAATGAGGTTGCTAAGGACACGGATAGTCCTAAAATTAGTCCCCGGGACAAAGGAGCGTGCTGCCATTGCCGAGCGCATATGCTTGTATTCACCCATAAGGACAAACAGATAGCGGTAGGTGAAGAGTACTAATTGTACAAGCACAGACGGAAGCCCAAGTTTTCCCATCGCCTTCATGGAAAGGTGAAAAGGCTGTGTGGAAAGACATGGAAAGAGAAGGATTATTATGGCAATTGCCTTTAATGTTAAAAAGGATGCAATCATAAAACCCTGGCCGCTTATAGTGATATGACCAATGGAAAAGATCGGTACCCCTTTTACTGTAAACGGAAGGATGATAAAAAAAGGGAATAGAAAAAATAACGGGCCTTTTAACCGGCGGATTACAAATAAAAGAGGTATCTTTGATATAAGATTTAAACTGATTGAGAATATAAGGGCCGCGGCTACGCCTGGGAATGTCTCTAACCATGCAAAGGCAAAGGCCATTATTATAAGGACTGCAAGCTTGAATCTTGGGTCCCATCTGTGGATATGGGAATCAAGGTGTGCAAATTTGTCTATCTCAGGGTGCATGCATGTCCTTTGTGTTGTTTAAAACCGCTGGACGAACCTTTGCCATGAATTGAATAATTAAAACAGACATGCCTGTTTCTATGATTAACACAGGGATATGTGCTATGAGTGCAAGTTTGGCTATTGGTATAAATTCATCACCGGATAATGTAAGAAGTGCGGCAAGGATGAGCGCTGAGACAGTAACTGCCATGGCCGACGCAATGCCAGCGAAGAGACTGTTTTTATAAGATATTTTAAAGCGTGTGCGCATTGAAAATATGCCTGCTGCAATCAGCGCCGGTATCCCCATTATAATAGCATTTGCGCCAAGGGCAGTTATTCCGCCGAACTGAAAAAGGAGACATTGCAGCACAAGTCCAAGGAGTATAGCTGGAAAGGCTGAAAAACCGAGCATGATTCCTACAAGGCCGTTAAGCAGGAGATGGACACTGGTCGGTCCTATCGGTATGTGAATCAGGGATGCAACGAAAAAAGTGGATGTCATAACAGATATCCTCGGGATATCCTCATTTTTAATTTTGTATATTGATATGGCTGTAATGGTTATAGCCGCAGCATAAGTAGCTATGATAAC
>DAOWOC010000370.1 GCA_030642225.1 Deltaproteobacteria bacterium | reverse complement strand
ATTATAAATAATCCTGCAAGATGGGAATTGGACGAAAATAATATTAATAATTATAAAGTAACGGTTCAGGCATGCCTGACCCCTACAGTATACGAGACCTGATGCGGCGCAAACGTTGTTTAAAAAAACGAACGTCACGCGTATTCATCTGATTAGATATTTTTAGATACTTGGGTATGATTTAAAAAAAATTGTAAAATCTTTTCACAGGATGCTGTTTTTATGTTATTAAAATTAAAAGATATTAAAAAGAAATTTTCGGTTAAGAAAGGGTTATTCTCTGGTGGCAGGGATTTTATCCGGGCAGTTGATGGCGTCAGCCTTTCCATAAAGAAAGGAGAAAATGTCGGGCTGGTCGGAGAATCAGGCTGCGGGAAAACTACTTTAGCCGGGATAATCCTGAAGCTTATGCCGCATGATTCAGGTCAAATTGTATTTGACGGCCGGGATATTACCGGTTTTACAGCCAGGCAAATGAGGGGGTGCCGTAAACATATGCAGATAGTTTTTCAGGATCCTTACAGCAGCCTTGACCCGAGGTTTACAATCCGTAATATTATTAGAGAAGCGATGGTTTTAGAAAAGAATACACGAGAATCAGTACGGGCTCAGGATTCCCGTATCAGGGATGTACTTCGTTCTGTTAATTTGCAAGGAGATATTCTGGATCGTTATCCTCATGAATTCAGCGGGGGGGAACGCCAGCGGATTGCTATTGCGAGGGCAATAATAATTAATCCTCAATTATTGGTTCTTGATGAGGCGGTTTCATCTCTTGATGTTATTATACAAAGAGACCTTATCAGGCTGCTTGTCAGCCTGCAGGAAAAGTTTGATTTGACGTACCTTTTTATTTCTCACAATATGAAAGTGGTAAAAAAAATAAGCAAAAAAATTGCTGTTATGTACAAAGGCAGGATCGTGGAATTGGCTGCAACAGAGGAGATATTCAATAATCCGTTGCATCCTTATACGAAGGAATTATTATGCGCGGCAGTACAATATAAGCCCGTTGAGAGGGATAGTGAAATAGAGATCCGCAGGGATGCAAAGTTGATTAATCGCGGTAAGGGGCATTTTGTAATGGAATAATAAATTAAGGGAGATTTTATGAAGCTGAATTTTTATAAAAAATTAAATTATATAACCGGATTTGTATTAATAGTTATTTTGTTTGATTTGATTGCCTTCATGGCTAATGTTGAAATCATGGATTTTGACCTCTGGCTTCATTTGGCCGTAGGAAAATATATAACATTAAATCATACTGTGCCGCTTACTGATATTCTCTCCTGTTCTATCAATGGGGCACATTGGGTCAATCATGAATGGCTCTTCCAGGTTATTGTGTATAACCTTTTTAATACATTCGGGGCGAACGGGCTTATATGGATGCAGGTTGCGGTTGTTTTCCTTACAATGTTGCTTCTTTTTCGTCTGGGGTATAGCAAGGACAGGCAGTTACTGGTAGTCTTAAGTTTGTTTGCTGTCTTCAGGCTGTATCAGCCTCGTTTTACAATCCGTCCCGACATTTATAGCCTTTTATTTTTTATCGTATATATTTATATCCTCGCATTATATATTGACAAGAAACGATCGTTATTT
>DAOWOC010000204.1 GCA_030642225.1 Deltaproteobacteria bacterium | reverse complement strand
TTGTTTCATTATTGAGACGTTTTGCAAATCCTCCCACAACAGTAAGAGGATTTCTTATCTCATGGGCGAGTCTGGCAGAAATAGCTCCAAGTGTCTTTAACTCCTCTTCCTGGATCATCTTTTCCTGTCCGATTCTTCTCCTGTGCGCTTCTATTAAAGAATCTATCATTATATTCAGCGATTTGGCGAGTCTCCCAATTTCATCATTTGATACAATTTTAATCTTACGGTTAAGCTCGCCAGATGCTATTTTTTCAGCCTCAGAGATTATATTTTTTAAAGGATTAATCAGTAAAGTGGATATCCACCATATCAATACGACTAAAAAAAGTAAAAATGAAACATAAATCACGGTCATTGTAATCTTGTTTTGTTTTATGCTTGCAAGCGTTGGGGTGCGATCATATGTAAGTTCAAGGATTGCAATAGTATCCCCGCTATAATTTTTTATTATCCCTACCAGGAGACCCACAGCCTTTTTCCCGGTTATTGTATAGTAAGGCTGTTCATCATTGAGAGTCTTCCATCTGACGGGGTCACTTTGGGGGAAAAATACCTCCATGGTATCTGTTTTACAGACTAAAAGCGCCCTGTTATCAAAATTATATATAGCTGCCTTTAAATAGGTTTTATCCTTATATATCTGATTGATCAAATTATCAAAGGAAAGGCCCACCTCCATTGTACCGGTCAGTTTCCCTTTATAAAATATGGGCACAACGCCTCTTATGCCAATACCTCCCTTACCCTTTTCAACACCACTAATCGGAGTATTTTTTTTAAAGACATCTGAAACAGTAAATCGATGACTACTTAAATCATCGTTAAATACATTCGGCATATGAACACGTAAAAATGATGTGGCCGGGGGGGTATGGAAATGAAGCTGATCAACTGTATGTCTTTTTTTTAAATTAATAAAGATAGGTTCAATATAGGAAAGAAGCTCGGAACGCTGCCTTTTTGCGAAATATTCCTGAATATTTTTATCCTGCGCCAAGACCTCGGCAAGGGTTAAGGCAAATGCCTCTTTGTATTTGATTTCATTAATAAATTGACGATAACCGTTTTTAAGGATTTGTCCTTCATGCATCCTGATTAATAAGAATTGCTGCTGCAATGCCGTAGATAGAAGTAAGGCAATACTAATAATAGATAATATAAAAAAGGGGATCAACAGTTTCCATCTTATACTAAGGTTGTTATAGAACCAGTTGGAACCCTTTAAAATCATTTTTTTATAAAATGATTTAATTATATTAATATCGGTTGCCATTTTATTTTTGTTTAGATGATCCTTTTACTAAAAAATTAAATAAAGGCAATCTTTAAATTATTTTTCACCTGCTATTGCCTCAGCTATATTATAACAATAATCCCCGATTTTTTCAAAATTAGATAAAATATCAATTAATATCAAGCCCGCGTCAACCATACATGTTCCTACCCTTAAACGTTCTACATGGTCCTCACGCATCTCCTGGCGCATAATATTAATTTCTTCCTCAAGAATATTGGCTGATTTCATGATATCGGTCTTATTATTCTCTATTGCATTTAAAAGAAGTTCTATGAATTGTCCAGCCTTTTTGCTGATAATTTCATAATCATTTATCCCGCCCTTTGAGAATATCAGATGATCCTCATCAGCCTTTTCTATAAGTTCAGCAATATTTTCGATTGAATCTCCTATCCTCTCAAAATTATTTATCATTCGCAGTAAAGAATTCATTTCTTTTGAAAGGGCCCTTGGCATATTTCCCTGTCCTGTTTTAATAAGAAAATCCGTGATCTCTTTTTGTAATTCATCAAGAGCGGCTTCGCGTTGATGCCATTTGGCAAGCAATTTAAAATTCCTTGTTTTAAAAGCCAGTATAACATCATCATACATGGCCTTGGCAAGTTTTCCCATCCTCAACATTTCCTGCCTTGCCTGCTCAATAGCCACTTCAGGTGTATCTATATATTTTGCATCTATATATCTGAGCTGGCAATCCTCTAAATACCCAACTCCCCTTTGTTTTTTGATTGTAATTAATTTTGTAACTTTTATCAGTAATGGCAAAACAGAAAGAAAAAAGATACAATTAACCACATTAAACATGGTATGTGCATTGGCAATGTAACGGGCGATATTTTTTTTGCTGCTATCAACAACTAACTCAGGATCACCAACACCGCCCAGATTTGCTGTTGTCCATGTAACTATTTTTATAAATAAAGGAAAGAACAGCAACACCATCAAGACCCCGATGGTATTAAACAGGGTATGTGCCCTTGCTGTTTCCTTTGCTGCTGTATTGGTACCAATCGCGGAAAGTTCAGCTGTAATAGTGGTGCCTATATTATCTCCGAGTATAAGGGCAATACTGCCATCTAACGGGAGAAGACCCTGGGTAGCGAGAACCATGGTTATTCCAACCGTTGCGCTTGAAGATTGAACCAGCATTGTAAGTAATGTTCCTGTAAAAACACACAGTAAAATGCCACCAAAGGAATCGGCTGAAAATGTTGAGAAAAAATTAATAAATGATTCTTCATTGCTAATGGGTTTTAATGCGCCCCCCATTGTTTGAAGACCATAAAAAAGAATCCCGAATCCAAGTAAAACCTCGCCAAAATACTGCCAGTTGCGTCTCTTTGCAAAAAATTTAAGAGCTACACCTATTGCTATTGCAGGCAGGGCGTAATGTTCTAATTTAAATGCAATAAGCTGTGCAGTCATTGTTGTGCCGACATTAGCGCCAAGAACAACGCCTACCGCCTGGGTAAGCGTCATGAGACCTGCATTGACAAAACTGACTACCATAACAGTGGTGGCACTTGAACTTTGGATGATACTGGTTACTATGGCTCCGACTGTGCAGCCTATAAATCGATTATCAGATATTTTTTTTAAAAAATATCTGAGTCGTTTACCAGCAACCTTTTGCAGACCTTCTGACATGATTTTCATGCCATAAATAAAAAGGCCGAGACCCCCTAAAGCCTGAAACAAGATATTAATCACAACTCCTCCGAAAAATAAGTTCAACTAATCGAAAATAACCAAAATAATATAAAAATTGTTTCTATATATAATAAGGTTGTTAAAGAAGTAAAGCAGAAGCGTAATTTAAAATTTTTTTAGTAAAATCAAGTAATTACTTTTGCAATATAGGTAATGGGGACAAAAAGGGTATAAAACAGATAAAAAATAATATGGGCCATGATATTGGTGCCGGAGGTCGGAATCGAACCGACATGGAGTTGCCCCCGCGGGATTTTGAGTCCCGTGCGTCTACCAGTTTCACCACTCCGGCTAATCATGGATTAGCGTAAAATTATATTGGATGGGCATAAAGTGTCAATATAAATTTTTATAATCAAGCTGTTTTGGGAACCGTTTATGCTTCATCCTAAACATGGCTTCCCTGGAAAGGCGTTTTCTAAACCGTGAGAAAGTAGAATGATCAGGAGAGGGATAATCTATGGGCA
>DAOWOC010000034.1 GCA_030642225.1 Deltaproteobacteria bacterium | reverse complement strand
TTAAACAATTCTTCGATAAAGGTGGGAAATGTTTCCCTTTTTTTAAAAATAACTCAATATGCTCAAGCGCAGATTCATTCTCAACTTTTTTAAATTCTTCAATGGATAAATTATATAAAGCTAAAATACCTGAAGGCGTACCAGAATAATCATTCCACACAGACTTTAACTCAGAACGTTTAAGGTCACTATCAGAGATATTAAGGGCTTGAGCAAGCATATCAGAGGCCTCAACAGCGCGGCTGTTTATATAACTTTTTATCCCAACAAACATAATGAGTGTGATAAATACGGCAATCAAAATTGCATACAATTCTTTTGGGTTGCGCTTAAAACGATTTATAAGATTTGTTGCTAATATTTTTAACTGCAATATTTTTGGTTGTAGTAAATTAGACATAAATATTTTTAACTCCTGGATATAATTATTAAAAATGGAATAAATGTTGACCAATCATTAACTTTATCATAAAATTTTAATATGTTATAATTTTTTAAATATTTAATTCCTTATTCACAACTATTTTAGAATATATAATGAATTTTAAATTTGCCAAAACATTTATTTTATTATCCCTGATATTAATTTGTCTTTCATCTCTGACTCTGAATGAAAGATCAGTATTCAGGATTATAAAATACAAAAAAGAATTCCTTGATTTAAAAAAATCCAATCAGGAAATGCGTCACAAAAATAAAAAATTATTTATTGATATAAACAGGTTTAATAAGGATCAAGCCTTTCAGGAAGATATGATCCGAAAAGAGATGGGGATGTTAAAAAAAAATGAGGTAATTATTAAACTCCCAAAACAATAAGCCTGTTTTTCCCCTTTCTGTCAAAAATATTTAAATATCTTTATGCAATAGCCTTTCAATAATATCATCACATAAAGTATATGGATCAATATTGTCGTCATACATTTTCCCCAGCGCCTCATCCAGCTCGCCGCTCTTTTCAAGCCGGTTGATCATATCCCCAAGAATTTTTGACTCAATCATATCAAGCAATTCGAGACGATCTCTTAGATATTTTCTCTTTTTATAATAATCAATCCCTTCTCCAAAAAGAAAATCCCTGTGTACTATAATCTGATCAAATAATTCCTTTGTCCCAACACCTGCGATTGCCTGTGTGCGCATTATTTTCGGAACCCATCCATCCTTATCTTCACCTCTTTTCAGGCTCTGATCAATCTCAATCATTATCTGAATATCCCGGACTGTCCTCTCCACACCTTTCTGATCAGCTTTATTGATCACAAAGATATCTCCGACCTCAAGGATGCCGGCCTTAATAGCTTGAATATTGTCTCCCATGCCGGGAATCAGCACAATTAAAGTGGAATGAGCCACATTCATTACATCAACTTCATCCTGGCCAACGCCAACAGTCTCTACTAAAATAAAATCTTTTCCCATTGCATCCATTACATCCACTACTCCCTTTGTGGATGCAGTAAGCCCGCCAAAATATCCCCGGGTTGCAAGGCTTCTTATAAAAACATCATCATCAAGGGCATTGCGCTGCATACGTATCCTGTCGCCTAATATTGCGCCGCCTGAAAAAGGACTTGTAGGATCAATGCTTATGACCCCGACACTCTTTCCCTGTTCCCTTATTACCTGAATCAGTTGATCCACAAGGGTTGATTTACCAACCCCTGGGAATCCGGTTATACCTATTATATAAGCATGCCCTGTATGAGGATAAAGTTTTTTTAACACATTACTTACATTTGGCATTTTATCATCAATATCACGTATAAATCTCGCTGCTGTCTTTATATCGCCTTCAAGTATCTTTTTAACAATCTGCATTATAAACCTTTCCTGGGCTCAATATTATCCCTGACCCATTTAATAATCTCATCAAGCGGGGTACCGGGCATAAAAATTGCTTTTGTCCCCATATCTATAAGTTTTTCAATGTCTTCTTCAGGAAAAATGCCGCCTCCTGTAAGGATAATATCTTCAACACCCTTTTCTTTTAAAAGATCCAGAGTTCTTTGAAAAAGATATAAATGAGCCCCTGCCAGGCTGCTCATACCTATCATATCAACATCTTCCTGCAATGCTGCTGCCACAATCTCTTCGGGCGTCTGGTGAAGTCCGGTATAAACCACCTCAAATCCTGCATCACGAAAGGCCCTTGCAATTATTCTTGCCCCTCTGTCATGGCCATCAAGGCCGGGTTTAGCAACCAATATTCTAATTTTTCTTTTTGACATATAATCTTTCCCCATCCTTAAATATTTTATTTCTAAGACCTTAAATTAATCAAAAAATCTGCAAAAAGACATCAAAAAATGCCAGGATCACGATAAATACCAAACACATCCCTGAATGCATCGCACATTTCCTGCAATGTGCAGTAAGTATTAGCACAATCCAAGAGATACGGCATAACATTTTGATCTTTTGCGCACGCTTCCTTTAAACGATCAATTGAGCTATCAACAAGCTTGTTATCTCGATTTTCCTTGATTCTGCCAAGTTTTTCAATCTGCTGATTTTCCAATTCTTGATTAATTTCAAGCAAAGGCACGGCCACCTTATCTTCTGTTTCATACTTATTGGCCCCAACCATAATTTGCTCACCAGAATCATACTGATTCTGAAATCTGTAAGCTGAATCTGCAATTTCTTTTTGGGGATAATTATTATCTATGGCAGCAAGCATGCCTCCCATATCATCCATTTTATCTATATATGCCATGGCCTCTTCTTCAATTTTATTGGTCAATGCCTCTACAAAATAAGACCCTCCCAATGGGTCTATTGTGTTGGTAACACCAATTTCTTCAGCTAAAATCTGCTGTGTTCTTAAAGCTATGGTCACAGAATGCTCTGTGGGAAGCGCAAGCACTTCATCAAGCGAATTCGTATGTAAAGACTGGGTTCCGCCCAATACAGCAGACAGGGCCTCTGTAGTCGTTCTCACAACATTATTGTAAGGCTGTTGAGCAGTAAGAGAACAGCCTGCGGTCTGGGTATGAAACCTGAGAAGCATAGACCTTGGGTCAGTGGCTTTAAAACGTTCCTTCATAAACCTTGCCCACATCCTCCGCGCCGCTCTGTATTTTGCAATCTCTTCAAAAAAATCTATATGCGCATTAAAGAAAAATGACAACCTCGGGGCAAAGGCATCAACATCCAGCCCCCTTTTTATACTTTCCTCTACATATGTTATGCCATCATAAAGTGTAAAAGCAAGTTCCTGAGCAGCTGTTGCCCCTGCCTCACGAATATGATAACCCGAGATAGATACTGTATTCCATTTTGGCACCTCCTTGGCCCCAAACTCTATTGTATCAACCACAACACGAACCGATTCTTCAGGAGGACACATAAAGGTCTTCTGGGCTATAAATTCTTTGAGCATGTCATTCTGGATAGTACCACCTAATTTTGCCCTGGGGATACCGCGCTTTTCAGCAGCCGCAATATACATTGCCCAAATAATTGCAGCAGGAGGATTGATAGTCATGGAGGTCGTTATCTTATCAACCGGCAAACCATCAAAGAGCTGTTCCATATCCGCAAGTGTATCAATAGCAACCCCGCACTTGCCGCACTCGCCCTTGGCCCTTGTGCTGCCAGTATCATACCCCATTAAAGTCGGCATATCAAATGCCGTTGAAAGCCCTGTCTGCCCTTGTTGTACAAGATATTTAAACCTTTCATTTGTATCCTTTGCAGAACCAAAACCTGCAAACATGCGCATGGTCCAAAGCCTGCCCTTATACATGGTTGGCTGAACCCCGCGTGTATAAGGATAAAAACCCGGATATCCGATATCCTCAGCAAAATCCATTTCCTTTATATCCTCAGGTGTGTAAATGGATTTTATTGGTAAATCAGATACAGTTGTACATCTTTCCTTTCTTGGCGGAAATTTTGAAAAACTCTTTTTACAACGGGCATCCCAGTGAGAGTGCATTTTATTAGCCTTATCCATTTGATCTTCTTTAAACATTTTACCCCCCGTAATTTTTTTAAAAAATCAGTTAATACCTTCATGATCAAGCTTAAAGCCGATTATGTGATTTCAAAAAAACAACCATAAAAAAGACCATAAAAGAATAGTACAACAACTTTTCATAAAATTATTAAATTCTATTATTAATAATATTTTCAAATATTATTAATAACTTGATTTAACAGAATTTGTCAATGCATTTTAGGTAGTTATATAAAACATGTTGAAATTTATAAAAAAAATTACAAAAGAAAGATAAAAAAAAAATTATAATTTGAAATTTTACTAAAAATTTGTATACTAATAGTATGGTTAAGAGAGATTAATATAAATATTTTCTTGTAATAAAAATATTTTTAAATAAAAGGTACATGATGAAAAAACACGTCAAACTCAACATTGCTGAGGAAATGTTTAATAATGAGCTAATTATTAAGGAAGATTATGATGATTTAATCAGGCGTCATAAAAAGGTCGGTGGGCCGCTGATTAGAAATATCGTAAAATTCGGTTTTATCTCTGAAAATGACATGGCATCTTTTATTAAAAAAAATTATAATATTAATACAGTAAACCTGCATAAAAATATAATACCGATTGACATATTAAATATCCTTAAATACAAAATCATCTGTAAATGCCAGGCAATCCCATTACGCAAAAAAGATAATTTTCTGCTTGTTGGAATGCTTGACCCAACCAATTCCCACCATATAACCGAGATAGAAGATGAAACACGTATGCAGGTGCAACCATTCCTCCTGACGGCAAATCAGTGGGAGGAGGCCTTGGCTTACTTTGAGACCAATGGATATGGTCTTGCTGATTACAATCCATCGGAAACCGTAAAACCTCACATGGAGTATGATATTGAAAATATCCTTGAAGATATACTTTTATATTCTGCTCAAGAAAATGCAGCTGATATTTTTATTACACCAGGAGTACCACCAAGCATCAGGATCGAGGGGCTTTTAAAACGTCTTCCATGTCTCAGGATTACGCCTGAAAAATCAGAACGCTTTGCTTATGAACTCATGACACCTGATGAACAAAGAATCTTTGAAAAAAATAATGAAATAGATTTTGCATACACCATCCCAAATCAAGCAAGGTTTCGTGTTAATATTTACCGGCAACGCGGCACCATATCAATAGCGCTCAGATTACTGCCTGAAACTGTTCCGGAAATGGATACACTTGGTCTGCCCAAGTTATTAAGAGAGTTTTGTTTTAAACCGCAGGGGCTTATTATTGTAACCGGCCCTTCAGGCCATGGTAAATCAACTACTCTATCCTGCCTTCTTGAGATTATAAATCGTGAACGAAGATGCAATATAATTACTATTGAAGACCCTATTGAATATCAACATTATCATGCGCAATGTAATGTCAACCAGAGAGAAATCGGCAAGGACACACAATCTTTTGCAAAGGCGCTCAGACTTGTATTCAGGCAGTCATCTGATGTTATAATGATATCAGAGATGCGGGATCTGGAAAGCATAGAAATAGCTCTCAGGGCAGCAATGACCGGTCACCTTGTCCTGACCACGCTTCACACCTTAAACGCAACAGCCGGTATCAGACGTCTTGTTGAGGTTTTTCCGACAAACGACCAGAATCAGATCAGGCAGCTCCTTGCAGACAGTCTACAAATTATCTTTACCCAAAGACTTATAAAAGGGAAGCAAAGTAGCGGATTAAAATTAGCCTACGAATATATGATAAATTCTCACAGGATTAAAAATGCAATTCGTAAAGATAACCTGCATATGTTGAGGGGCCAGGCTCAGGCCAAAATGGATGATCTGAGATTGATGGATACCAGTATTGCTGACCTTGTAAATAAAAAAATGATTTCCAAAAAAGATGCCTTGTTTCACGTTGAGGATGAAAAATTTTTTAAGTCGCTTATAAAATAGGTTCAGGCGTTATTTTTTCCCCTTGCTTCAAAATAAAGATCAATAATATCCTGAAGAGTGATATCACCTATTTCCTGTTTTACAGCTTCTTCTCTTTCTTTCCATAATTTTAAAAGAATATCATCAATAGATACGACGCCGACACTGCCGATAAATACATCCCCTGATATGGGATTTATATCCCCTATAACGATGCTATTAAGCTGGCGGGACGGGAGTATCTCTCCGTTTTCCGGATTATGTGAGACAATGGTTTTTTTAACAAGTTCATTAATTAATTTTAAAGTCCTGTCATTTGATTCCTCCAATTCTATTGACAGGGTTTCAATGGTGCATGTCCGTCCAATAGTGAAATAAAGGGCTATGTATGATAAAAGTCTTAAAAGATGAAATTCCCTGCTCTCTATTAAATTCTTAAACCCGCTTTTTCTAAACATTACTTTCCTGTGCTGATAACAATAGGCAACTTCAGCTCCAAACAATATGATGATCCAGCAAATGAAAAGCCATAACATAAATACAGGGATAGCACCGAGAGAACCATATAATTTTGAATATGTTAAGACCTTGGTCGTATACACGGCATAACCAAAGCTTGCAAGCTGCCACAGAGCGCTTCCGATTAGAGCACCTACAGCGGTTGGCAATATGCCGGCATTCGTATTAGGTAAGATAAGATATGAACACCATAAAAAAATAAAAATTGATAAAAATGGTATTAACTGCACAAGCATAAAAGGCAAAAAAGAACCAAAACGCATAAAGATATCAGACTTGCTCAATGTAATCATCATAATGACAGGGATAAAAAGAAGAACAGGCCCCAAGGTTGAAGTGGTCCAGTAGACAATCAGCCGACGCAGGTTTGACCTGCCTTTCGGGACATTCCATATACGGTTAAAAGCTCTTTCCATCTGCTGAAGCAGGGCAAAAACAAGCAGGATTAATATTGGCCCGCTGATCATGCCAATCGGGGACTTTTGAACCTTTGGGATTAAAATCCTGATGATTTCCGTTGCTTTTTCCTGTGCACCAGGCGTTAAAACTTCAGCAACATAATGGATAAGTTTTTCATCCAGATTTTCCAGCCCACCAAATATTCTAAAAATAGAAAAACCCAATGCAAGCAGTGGGATAATTGAAAATAAAGTTGTGTATGTCAGAGCCTGCGCCCATAACAAAGATTCATCCTTGAAAAATTTATTGAAAATCTTTTTTAAAAAAAGACCGGAATCAATGAACTGCGACATAAATATTCTCTGCTGATTTGGATTAAATTGAGCCTTTATCAATGAAATAATACTTGACACCATTTGCAATCTCTTCTAATTATAAACACGTTTAAAAGGCGAGATAGCTCAGTCGGTAGAGCAGTGGACTGAAAATCCTCGTGTCCCCAGTTCAAATCTGGGTCTCGCCACCATAAAAAAAGCATTTGACCATTTCAGGTTTGATGCTTTTTTTATTCCTTATATTTTTTATTCCCCGCATTAAAACCTTAAACAAATTCACTTATTTGACATCGCATATTTAAATATAAATATTGAAAAAAAGAGCATGGCCTCCAGGCTCACTATTGAAGCGCCTGGGGCTAAATCTATAAAACAGGCAATAAATATACCTGAGACTGTAGTCGATACAGCAATTATAACAGAAAGAAACACGGCCTTCAGGTGAAAATCTGAAAAAAAAGCAGCAGTGGCCCCGGGGATTACAAGAAGAGCTGAAACAAGGATAATACCCACCATTTTTATACTCATAACAACACTCAAGGCAATCAGAGATAGCAGAAGATGCTCAAGAAATACCGTATGCATGCCGCTTGCTCTGGCAACTTCCGTATCAAAACCAGTAAAAAGCAATTCTTTATATAAAACTGCAAGGATTACAACAACTAATGCACCAAAGAAAGACATTATCCATAAATCAAATATTGATATAGCCAGTATATTGCCAAATAAATAACCAAACAGATCAACATTATAATCTTTTGTAAGGCCAATAAAAATAACCCCAATGGCCATTGAAAAACTAAAGAAAATGC
>DAOWOC010000029.1 GCA_030642225.1 Deltaproteobacteria bacterium | reverse complement strand
CCCATAAAAGAAGAAGCATGGATCCCTGTTCTTCCTATAACCAGCGTACCATAGCTGCCTCTTTTTAATTCATCCAATATCCCGTTTGCGATACTTAAAGATCGTTTTTCTGTTTTTAATGATATTTGATTTTCTGTAATCCCGGCCTCTTTAAAAAATCTAAAGGCGTGATGATAAAAATCATCTATGCATCCTTTTTCGTTTTGGGTAATCACTGACTTTATGTCCGAAGGTGGGGTATCAAAAGAGATTTCACAATATTTCCGAAAATTGGCCATTACATGATAAACAACAATTTCAACATTCTCATTGCCCCCGACCATAAATGCAAGATGATCCACTGCCCTCATGGACGATGCAGAACCATCTGAGGCAAATAAAATTTTAAGGGATTTTATCTTGCCATCAATAATCCAGATAGGAACTTTTTTTGCATGATCAATAACTTCCTTTGTTGTACTCCCCATAAAAAATTCCTGACTGCGCGTTAACCCGCGTCTGCCCATTACAATAGCATCATATAACCCATTTTCACCCTTAAAAATAATATCCTTTGCAAGACCCAGCTTTTTTTCATCATGGAGTACTTCAATATGTTTTTCTGAAATATTTAGTTTGAGCATCTTTTCTTTGGCTTTGGCCAGCAGATCTTCAGCATGTTGCTCATTTTTCTTTTTGATTTTTAAAAATTCCTTCCTCATTTTTTGATCTTTAAGAGCCTCCTCCTGAATAAATGATGAAATAGTCGGGTGTACGTAATGCAGGCTATAGATTAAATTATTTACAACTGAAGAAATATTTGCAACATAATCTATACAATTAAAACTGGATGGAGAGCCATCTACTTCAATAAGAATTTTTCTTTCCATGATATTATAATCCTTTTCTATATTTCAGGCATTTCTCTGATTCCCGCTATTTATATCTATCGGATAACGGGGCAAATAATTATTCGACCTTATAAAATGTAACATTATCTTCCTGTCTTTACAATACGTTAAAAGTTGCAGAATTTTTTCTTATCATAATTCTTTTAGTATTTTTTTATTAATGAACTATTTTATTGGATAAAAAATAAATTTTTTTTCATCTAAAAAGTGTTAAAGAATAGTGCAATAAAAAGTCAGGCTTTTTACGAAGTCGTCAAATATATAAAAAAATATTATCACCCTTTTAAATAATCATTATATCCAGTATAATATTATTTATATTTTATTGCACTTAAACTATTATTTTTTCAAACAGGATATTATTGATATTATGCCTCGCAGAATTTCATTTAACGGTCACACAACATTTATAGGCAGTCTGCCACATCAAAACCATAAAGAGGCGCTTGATCTGGTGTTAAAATACAGTCCTTGTGTTCCGGCATGGGCTCAGCTTCCTTATTACAAAGAGGAAGGCATGATAAATCAAACAGGCGCGGGTTTGCCCGGATTTGGTAAAAATGAACATGGAGATTTATATTTCAATATAAATGCTGATAATTTTCAAGATGAATTATTGCAATTTTATGAGGACTATCTATCTGTTGAGTCAGGAAGTATGCCCCTTGAAAGCAGCCCTTTTGCCATGGCAAGAAATACCAGCGAGGGGTTATGGTCTCTTTTGGAAGCGCTTAAAGGTTCAGAGATCAGGCCTGAGTGCATAAAAGGCCAAATGTGCGGTGTATTCAGTTTTTTAACAAGCATTAATGATCAGGATGGAAAGCAGGCTATTTATGATGATACGCTAAAGGATATTGGTTCCAGAATGGTTGCTTTCCGCGCTAAATGGCAGGCTGAAAAATTATTATCAAGCGGATATCCCGCGGTTTTATTCTTAGATGAACCAGGTCTGGCCGGATTTGGCTCCTCTGCCTTTATTACAATTTCCAAAGAGGATGTACAGGAACTGATTGAAGGTTCCTTTAAAACAGTTCATGAATCAGGTGTTATGGTCGGGGTGCATGTCTGTGCAAATACAGATTGGTCTATCCTGCTTGAATCATCTGTTGATGTTATTAATTTTGATGCATATAAATATTTTGATAAATTTTTGCTTTTCAAAGATGAAATAAGACAATTTATCAAACAGGGCGGCCAAATAGCATGGGGCATTGTTCCTACGATGCATGAAAAAGATATTAAAAATGCCTCACCGGAATCTCTCGTGAATCTATGGAAAGAACAGGTGGCTCATTTGCAGGGCAATGGGCTGTCTATGGGGAACATACTGGAAAATTCTTTAATTACTCCAAGTTGCGGGACAGGGACACTTTCTCCATTTTATGCTGAAAGGGTATTATGGCTTACTTCTGAGGCCTCAAAAATTTTAAGAAAAACAGTATTTAAAAGGTAGGTTAAAATGAGATGTCATGAGTGCGGTAAAAATAATGATGTTGATAATATTGTTTGCTCATCTTGCGGTGGCAGACTTGAAGTATGGGACACTGACCTTGAAGAAGAGCGGTGTCAGCTCGTACTCGTAGGTGTTTCCTGTCATAAGGCCAGGCAGGCTATAGTCAGAGAACTTATTGTTATGTTTAATTTTACATTGCAGCAGGCTAATCGTCTTATAGAAGATTTGCCCTCTATACTTATTAAAAATGAGAGTTTTATTAAGCTTATAGATTATAAAAAGAAAATTGAAGAGATAGGAGGGATTGCTGTGGTGCATAAGGATAGCCCTGATAGCGAGACAAGAATAGATGAAAATATTTATCAGTTTTTAGCCTCAGAGATAAGAAAGATCAATCGTACTAAAAAAAAAGTAGGGCTTTTTATACTGGATATTATGCCTCCATTGAGAAAACAACTTGACCCGGCAGCTGTTCAGAATATCAGCGATGCCGTTTCAAGGATTATGAGGAAAAGTGACACACTTTATAAGATTGGTAAAAGCCGTTTTATTATTATGGCATTTGGGGTTAATTATAATGGGATCATGGTATTTGAAACCAAGATCTTAAGAAAAATATCATTATCATTAAAGTCTGCAGACGGGTTTGAAGCAGGCATTAAAATAGGCTGGGCCATCTATCCTGGAGATGCGGATGGAGTAATGGGGCTTTTTGATGTGGCTGAGAACCAAATGAAATATATTGATTCATCACAACTTTTAGCATTTGATCCGGAAGTTTATGTGAATGGAAGGAGTCTTGATAGTATAGTCACAACCGAGGCCATGAGAAATCTGTTTGCTAAAACGCCTGATCCAAAGACTTTTGAAGAATTTTTGCAGATCGGTTCATTTACTATTTTTTCCCTTTTTGAAGATTTGGACCCCAGGCTTGTTATTGCTGCCGGGACAAAATTAAAACCAGGATTTTTTGAAAATTTACAGAATTCAATGAGCCTCAATACCGGGATGATTTACGAGGATATCAAGGAAACAGATGATTTAACCAAGATGATGGCTTTCCCTCCGGATATTGCGATACAACGTATTGAGTCTATTCTTGGCAGATTGCACATAAATGATCTGATATCCTTGTGTCATGAAACATTTATGAAAATATCAAGGCATATAGGAAAGATTGAAGATATATTGACTCTTCCCCGCATGTTAAACCATTTAATGTATATGATGTCGTGTAAAGAAAAAAATTTAGATGATTTATATAATGTTATTTCAGCTGATCCTGGTTTAAGCCTTCGTGCTTTGAGATTTGTTAATTCAGCATTCTTTGGCAATAGTAATACAATTTTTTCAATCCGCGAAGCTGTTGATTCCCTTGGCAGGGAAAAAATGTTTGATCTTGCCTTTGGATTTAGCGGTCCTCATGCCAAACAGGATAATAATACTTTTTTTAACAGCATGATGTCGAGATTATGGCAGCATTCCCTGAAAGTTGCAGTTGCATCAAGACAAATAAGCCGGACATTTAATTATCCCGACCCTGACGAGGCATATAGCGCAGGGTTGCTGCATGATTTGGGGAAAATAGTCCTGTTCCAGTTGTTGCCTACCCAGTATAAGGATGTATATGAACAATCCCAAAAATCCTCATTCAGCAATCTTATGGAGATAGAAGAAAAGTATCTTGGTATGACCCATGTCTTTGCAGGAGGACATTTGGCTGAACTATGGAATTTGCCGGCTTCTTTGATTAATTCAATTATCCATCATCACAGACCACACAGGGCAAATAAATACAAGCTGTTGACATCCATTGTCCATCTTGCGGATGCCATTGCCAATGCAGAGCAGGATGTCAGGTTATCCTCAATCAATTACGGGGCATGGAAAATATTAAAAGAAGAGCATCCTGACCTGTCTATTGAACAAATTAAGGATTTTAAGGTTGCCATGGACAAGGAAATGGCAACATATGTTAAAATCAGTAAATTATGGGATGAATAATCTATAATAATTTTTTACAAATTTATCATCTATTGTCATCAAAACTCAAACGGCGACATCTTGCGCAGGCCCAAAACAACTTCCTGTAATTGAGCAGTAACAGTCTCAACCTCTTTTATTGTATTGTAACGACTCAGGCTGAAACGTATGGAACTGCCTGCGGTTTTTGAATCAATCCCCATAGCAGTGAGTACGTGTGAGGGGGATCCTTCCCCTGAATGACATGCTGAACCAGTTGAAACACAAATCCCTTTTGCATTAAGCATATCATGCAGGGCCTCACCGTCAATACCCTTAAAACTAATATTCAGTGTATTGGGCAGACGATTTGTTATACTGCCATTTATTTTAATCCGTTGAATGTTTTCTTTTATATTTTTTTCAAGCGTATCCCTAAGAACGCTGATTTTTTTTATATCATTTTTTAATTCTTTAAGTGTCAATTGAGCAGCCATACCAAGACCGACTATTCCAGGGACATTTTCCGTGCCTGCGCGCCTGTTATTTTCCTGACCGCCTCCATGTAATAATGCTGAAAACTTGATGCCTTCTCGCACAAAAAGTGCGCCTATGCCTTTGGGTCCGTGAAATTTATGGCCAGATAAAGAGAGCATATCAATATCCTTAAATAATTTCAGATCAATTGGCATTTTTCCAATTGCCTGTACAGCATCAGTATGGAATAATACCCCGTGTTTATGGGCTATTTCAGATGCCTTTTTTATCGGGAAAATTGTCCCTGTTTCATTATTTGCCCACATAAGGGATATTATAAGTGTCTCTTTTGTAATTATTTTTTTTAATTCATCAGTATCAAACATCCCTTTTTCATTGACTTTTAACTGGCTGATCCGATATCCATTTTTTTCTAAAAAAAACACAGTATTACGTATTGCCGGATGTTCAACACTTGATATAATTATATGTTTTTTTTCAGGAAAGCCTGTTACAGCACTCATGATTGCAGTGTTGTCACTTTCCGAACCGCAACTTGTAAATATAATTTCTTCTTTTTCAGAATTGAGCAACCCGGCCACCCTTGACCTGGCCTTGTCAACCTCAGAGGCAGCCTGTGTCCCAAAGTTATATGTACTCGAAGGGTTGCCATAAAAATCTGAAAAAAATGGCAGCATCTTATCCACAACTTCTTTTGCTGTGCATGTGGTGGCATTATTGTCAAAATAGATTGTTCCCATTTCATTTCCTTATACTAATTTTTAATAATATCAGTTTTATCCGGATATATTGTATTTAACCTTTCATCATAAAGTATTCGCTGAAGTTCACGATGCGTAAAATAAGGGTCATCATTTCTCAGATAAGGTAATAAAATTCTTTTTTTACGAAGTAAATCCAAGGATATTTCAGTAAAAATTTCATCGGGTTTATAAAGTTCAGCCTGAGCTATATGCTGTCCAAATGGATTAATTATTTCACTGCCGCCCCAAAAACGGTAAGTTGTCTCAGCAAATTTATCATCAGATACCTGAGAGCTGAAATCTCTGCATGAATTTGACCGTCTGTTTTGATAACATTCCTCTCCTACCCTGTTGACACAAATATTATATATACCGAATATGCGCGCATAAAAACTGTTAATAATCTGCCATGTTTCAATATTACTGAATTCAGTACCCATCGAACCCTGTGAAGAGTTAAAAATAGTAATAAAAATATCTGCTTTTTGAGTAACGCCAAGATATGGCAGAGATGGGTGCCACAGGTCATTGCATATAAATATGGCGATTGAAAAATTATGCAGCTTTAATACCGGGATATGTTTCCCTGATGAGAAAAATTTGCGTTCTTCAAAAACCCCATAGTTGGGAAGATTTAGTTTACGGTATGCAAATGCTATTTCTCCGTCCACTGCAACAAGGGCTGAATTATAAAAATTTATGGACATGGATTCTTCTATAAAACCTACGACTATTGCCGTTCCCTTGCTTGCGGCAACGAGTTTTTTGATCTCCCTGGAATCAAGCCTTAACGCCACCTCATGATATCTATGCCCCACAAAATAACCTGTGAGCGCAAGTTCAGGAAAAATTATAAGCTGGGCGCCTTTTTCTTTTCCATAATGAATTTTTTCGATTACTTCTTCTATATTGGTTTGAAGGTCCAGAAGTGTTGGAGCTGTCTGATAAGCGGCTACCTTCATGTGAAATCTCCTGTTTTATAATATAAAAGACTTGCCGGTGTTTTTAAGCGTATGGTCATCTCTCATATAATTTGCCGTACTGCTGTTGCGTTTTATAACCTCAAATCCTTCCTCATCAAATGCTTCAAGGGTATAATCCGGGGCATCATCAGGTGTGGCATCCTTGCAAAGAGCTGCATGTCGTTCAAGTTTATCTATTGAAAAGGATATAAGCTCCTTTAAAAAACCAAAGGCATGGCGCATCTGGTGGAACCCGTATTTTTTTAACAGCCCGAAGCCGTTGATTGCGTCCTTTTCAGCGATATCGTTTGGCTCGGCCTGATTAGTGGTGCATGCAGTCTGTATGGATGGGATATCCAGCATCTTGTTGACCTTTTCCAATAAAATATTTGCAATATTATGCGATACAAGCCCCATATCAACTGCATAATTTTTTTGCAAGTTGGCTATTGACGGAAGTCCGGCATGAACAACCGTGATCCCAGGCTTTATAAGCTGAGAAAGGGTTATCCCGAAAAGTGCCTCTGCATGAGTAAGTGTTAAAAGAGAGGACATGGAATATGGGGCGGAAAGACCTGCCATTGGCATGGTTGATACATATATTGGAATACCTTTTTCTAAGCACGATATAAAAGGATCTACCATGCTTTCAATAATATTTAACGGGCTGTTGATAATGGAAAACTGAAGAGTCATCCTCCCCCTGGTTTCATGTATTTCTTTTGCCTTTGCAATCCCTGCTTCTGTAACTGCTGCAAAATAGACAGGTTTTTTGCAATTTTCAATTATGGTCTCCATGACCTTTACTTCCTGTTTTTTAACCAGGACACCCCTTGCCATAAAATTTATAACATCTGTTTCATTGACTATTTTTGCTATTTTTATCACATGTTCAAGAGTGGGTTCTATAAGGTCTCCGGTTTGATCATCGTATAAAAAAGGGGCTGTTCCGCCTACACCAAAGGAATTTTCAGGTATCCAGTAAGCATCTCTTCTTGGTACCGAGGCAATGGCCTGTTCAACAAGCGGAGCAAGGACATGAATGTGTCCTGTTGTCTCATCAAATGCTGCCAAACCTGTATTTTCAAAAAAACTCCTTATTTTTAAAGAAGCGCATTTAACACCAACCTCCTCAAGTACACGAAGGGCGTCACTGTGTATTTTTTCAAGATAATCAGTTGTGATATCCATGTTTTCGCCTTATTTAATGTTCGGGTTTATTACAGATACTTATAAAATAACTGGAACATTTTCTCTTTTTTTATAAGAAAGGACCCTTTTATTGGTTAATTTAATGTAATCTTTATTAATTTCAAAACCTACATACTTCCTACTACTTTTTAACGCTGCAATAGCCGTGGTACCACTTCCCATAAATGGGTCTAAAATAATATCAGTTTTAAACGAATATAATTGTATTAATCTATATGGTAAATCAATTGGGAAAGGTGCAGGATGTCCAATCTTTCTTGCTGATTCAGCATTAAAAGTCCAAATTGATTTTGTCCATTCCATAAAATCATCTCTTATAATTGTATTTTGTTTAGTTTCTTTTTCTGTTTTATCTCTATCTCTTTTATAATCACCCTTAGAGAACACTAAAATATACTCGTGAATATCTCTTAGCGTTGGATTTGAAGCAGACATCCAACTTCCCCAAGCAGTCGAAGGACTTGCACTTGCTGCCTTATTCCAAATAATTTCACCACGCATATTAAAACCAATTTTTATCACCATTTGAGAAATGTAGTCTGACAATGGTATATATGGTTTTCTGCCAAGATTTGCTACATTAATACAAGCACGACCACCATTCACTAAAACTCGATAAGTTTCAGTAAAAACCTTTCTTAATATTTCCAAATATTCGGATAAAGATAAATCTTTGTCATATTCCTTTGATACATTATAAGGTGGTGATGTAATCATTAAATGCAATGAATTATCTGGTATCATTGACATAT
>DAOWOC010000083.1 GCA_030642225.1 Deltaproteobacteria bacterium | reverse complement strand
GGTGTTTGAAGTTTGGTGTTTGTGTTCTAACGCTTATATTTTTTCATCAGACATCAACCCATTTCATGGCTCGCTGTACTGCCTTTTGCCAATTTTTATACAGAATATTTCTTTTTGTTTTATCTATGGATGGCATAAATACCCTGTCAATCTTTTTTTGGCTTGCTATTTTTTCCTTATCCCAAAAACCAATGGCCATACCGGCAAGACTTGCCGCACCCAATGCTGTTGACTCAATTACCTGTGGTCTTTCAACAATTTTGCCCAGAATATCAGCCTGAAATTGCATTAAAAAATTATTTGCAGATGCCCCGCCATCTACCTGCAGTACTTTAAGATCTATACCTGAATCATTTTGCATGGCATCCAGCACATCCTTTGTCTGATATGCCAAAGATTCCAGTGTGGCCTTTACAATATGCTCCAGGCCTGTATCCCTGGTAAGCCCAAAGATAGCGCCCCTTGCATACATATCCCAGTAAGGGGCTCCAAGCCCGACAAAAGCGGGGACAACATAAACACCTTCATCATCTTTAACCTGTGTGGCAAGTTTTTCTGTGACACCGGCTGATTCGATGATCTTTAATCCATCCCTTAACCATTGAATTGCTGCGCCCGCAATAAAAATACTGCCCTCAAGCGCATAGTGAATTTCACCTTTAATTCCCCAGGCAATGGTTGTCAGTAATCCTGATTTACTGGGAAAAAACTTATCTTCAGTATTCATCATCACAAAACAACCCGTGCCATATGTATTTTTTGCCATGCCCTTTTCAAAACAGCCCTGGCCAAACAAGGCAGCCTGCTGGTCGCCTGCCACACCTGTTATGGGAATTCCGATGCCCTTGTATTCCAGCTCCCCGAAATACCCTGATGAATCCCTGACTTCAGGCAGCATGGTGCAGGGTATATCCAATGCCTTTATAAGTTTTTTGTCCCATGTCAGGTCACGAATATTGTATAACAAAGTACGCGCTGCATTTGAATAATCTGTGGCATGCACTTTTGAGTTTGTCAGTTTCCAGATCAGCCACGTATCAATTGTTCCGAATAAAAGTTCGCCTTTATCTGCTCTTTTTCTAACATCACCAACATTATCAAGTATCCATTTAATCTTGGTCCCGGAAAAATAGGCATCAATAATCAGGCCTGTATTGTCACGGACATAGGCACCCAGACCATCTGTTTTTAATGATTCGCAGATGGATGCAGTCCTTCTGTCCTGCCACACAATGGCATTAAAAACCGGCTCCCCTGTATTTTTATCCCATACAACAGTGGTTTCCCTCTGGTTGGTAATGCCAATAGCCGCCACCTCAGATGGGTCAACTATATGTTCGCTCATAACCTGCTCAAAAACCTGCCACTGGGATATCCATATTTCCATGGGATCATGCTCAACCCAGCCTGGCTGTGGAAAATACTGGGTAAACTCCTTTTGTGCAATTCCCTTGATATCACCGCTATGATCAAATAATATCGCCCTTGAACTCGTGGTCCCCTGATCAAGCGCGATAATATACTTTTTTTTCATTTAATACCGTTTGCTGTTTTTTTTATTACAGAATCATCTTAGAGATTATTTCATTCATAATCTCTGTTGTGCCGCCACCAATGGAAAGAAGCCTGTTATCCCTAAAAAATCTTTCAACAGGATACTCTCTCATATAGCCATAACCACCATGTAACTGAACAGCATCATAAGTCACCTTATCACTCACCATACATGCAAAATTTTTAGCCATTGAAACCTCTTTGATCTGGGTTACCCCTGCATCCATTTTAGCTGCCACACGGTATATAAATTCCCTGCTTGCCTCTACTAATGTCGCCATTTCAGCAATTTTATGCCTTGTGACCTGAAACCCGGTTAATGGCTTATTAAATGCCTTTCTTTCCTTTGAATATTTAATTGATTCTTCAAGAGCCATCTGAGCTGTAATATTGGCCATAAGAGCCAGGCTCAAACGCTCCATTTGAAAATTCTTCATAATACCATAAAAGCCCTGCCCCTCTTCACCAAGGAGATTGGCAGCAGGCACGCGGCAGTCATTAAAAAATATCTGAGCTGTATCAGATGCCCACCATCCCATTTTTTTCAACTTACTTGAGACCGAATACCCCGGAGAATCCGACTCAATTACAAGAAGACTGATACCCGCAGCACCCTCCCCGCCTGTCCTGACCGCACAGGTTACCTGATCAGCATAGTAACCGCTTGTAATAAACATCTTACTGCCGTTGACTATATAATAATCACCATCGCGCACTGCCTTTGTCTGTATATTAGCTACATCTGATCCGGCATTTGGCTCGGTAATCCCAAGGGCAGCCACCTTCTCACCCTTTAACACAGGCCTTACGAATTTATCCTTCTGCTCTTCTGTCCCAAGGGCAAGAATGGGAGGTAAACCGATATCAAGAGAACCAAGGCTTGCTGCAAGCCCGCCTGAACCTGAACGCATAATCTCTTCACAGGCAACTACCTTTAAAAAAATATCTCCACCCGACCCGCCATATTCCTCAGGATAACCTATGCCGAGAAACCCGGTTTCAGCAGCTCTTTTAAATATTTCTCTTGGTATCCTCCAGCCTCTTCCCATTCCTCTACATGCGGTTTTATCTCCTTTTCAACATATTTTCTTATTGTCTGGCGCGCAATATTGTGAGTTTCTCCAAAATATTCCTGATATTGTGACATAATATTCTCCCTTATAGAAAAAATTAAATTTTATTATTTCCCTTTAAAATCAGGTTTTCGCTTTTCAATAAAAGCTGTAATACCTTCTATTGCATCTTCAGTTGAGATAACCGCGCCTAAAGATGCACAAAGTATATCTATTGATTCCTCAATTCCCCTCTGCTCTATTTTACCAAGGGCCTCTTTGCCAAGTCTGATACCAACAGGACTCTTTTCAGCTAAAAGATGAAGCAGCCGATCAACCTCATTATCAATATCCTGTTTTGGCAAAATCTGGGATACAAGCCCCATGGACAAGGCATCTGCAGCTGATATCTTTTCACCGGTCAGGATCATCTTCATTGCCCTTTTTAATCCTGCATCCCTTAATATCAATGCACCTATCATCATGGGAAAAAGGCCCACATTAACCTCAGGGGTACCGAATTTTATATCATCCCTGGCAATCACAATATCACAGGAAAGCATAAGCCCAATACCGCCTGCAAGACAATGGCCGTTCACCCTGCCAAGGATGGGTTTTGGAAACTTGTGCATCTGTTTTAAAAGATTTGCATATTTTTTAGTACCGCTTAAAGGATCATCATTGTCCCCTGACATTGTGGAACCCAGATCAGCACCGGCGCAAAAACATTTTTCTCCAATGCCTGTAACAGAGATAACGCGTACATTATTGTCATCCTCAGCAATTTTAATATATTCAGAGAATTTTTCTATCATCTCAATGCTCAGGGCATTTCGTTTCTCCTCCCTGTTCATGGTTATATATGCGATAGAATCCTTTACATCATATAAAAGATGTTCAGCGCTCATATCTCCCCCATCTCTATCAAATTATTGACATTAATATTTAGCCAGACAGTCATCCGCTATCTTCATTCTCAACATCTCAGAGGTCTGACCGGCTATCTGGCCAAATTTTGCATCCCTGTAACACTCCTCAGCAATACTTCCAGCAATAAAACTCTGCTTTGAAATAACCTGTATGGCCTTGCTTGAAACCTCTTCAGCTGCCTCAGATATAAAAACCTTGGTGCATGCACTTAATGAAACTGCCTCTGCATCATTGGATTCAAGAAGCCATGACTCATGAAAAAGCATTAACAGAGAGGTTTGACAGAGTGTAAACATCTCTGCCAATTTAAACCGTATCTCCTGAAAGGCCATAGCTGGTTTTCTACCGTTATCAGCAATATTTGCTAATAACTTTGCCTCTGCAAACGCGCGCTTCATAACCCCGAGAGATGCGATCGAAAGCGCATGGTTCTCTTTAATTTTAATCAAAGATTCAAGACGTGTATCTTCAAATGGTCCAAGCACTCTGTCTTTGGGCACAAAACAATTATCAAGATTTATGTCGGCCATTGACATACCGTTAAAACCAAGTGTTTTAATCCTTGATTCAATCTTTAATCCCTTTTGCCCCTGATCCAGCATAAAAACAGATGTTTTGCCGTCAACAGAACCCACAACAGCGATCATGTCAGCTATCGGTGCATTGATAACCATCTTTTTTTGACCATTAAGTATAAAACCGTCTTTTGAGACAAGGCCTGTTGTCTTGAGATCAGATTCCATAAAAGGGCTGCAATCCTCTGTTAGCGCAACAGCTCCAATTATCTCACCTTTTTTAAGTGGATTTAAAAAATCTGATTTATCCTTTTTGCTTCCAAAGGCAGATATGAGCCAGCCAAAAATTTTTGGGCCTGTTTCAATACTCAAAAACAAAGAAGGAGAGATACAAGCCAATTCCTCGCCAACTATGGTCCCTGTTGTTTCATCAGGAAAATCTTTAATCTCGGATTCATTATTATTCAGCCCGATATCAAGATAACCAATTGCCCCGAATTCCTTTAAACAATCCTTTAAAAATTCTTTAAGTTGTTCTGTATTAAGTTTATGCAGCTCTTTCACCTGCTCCGATCTCTTACCGGTAAAAATCCCTGAGATATCCTGTTTTAATTTTTTTTGAAAATCATTGCTTTCAAGATTCATTTAAATTCCCCTTATATTGATCCGAAGTCCTGAAAAATTTATTTAGAGAGTCACTATCATCTACATTAACTTGGAGATAATAAGCTTTTGTATCTCGGATGTTCCGCCGGCTACCGGCAAAAGACGACTGTCTCTGTAGAGTTTTTCAATATCATATTCATGACAGTAACCATAGCTGCCGTGAATAACAAAGGCATTATCTATTGGCACAAGACTCCAGTCCCCGAGAAAAAGTTTTGTAATAGCGGCCTCAAGATGATTAATGGGCTGGCCCTGATCCTTGCACCATGCAATTCTGTAAACAAGGGGGCGAGCTGCTTCAAGAAAAATTTTAATATCCGCAATCTTATGTTTTACAGCCTGAAACTCTGATACTGCACGACCAAACTGCTCGCGTTGTTTACTGTACTCGCAACTTCGTTTAAGGGCAAAGATGCAGCCCCCGACTATTGGGGCTATAATTGTGCTCCTGTCCCACTCAACAGTCTGCATGGCCATGGAAAAACCATCGCCCTCTTTTCCAAGAAGATTTTCAGCCGGTATAACACAATCTTCAAAGATCAAATCAGAGGTATAAGATGTTCTCATCCCGAATTTATGAAGTTTTTTCCCGGCGCTAAAGCCCTTTGTGCCCTTTTCAATAATAAATGCGGATATGCCATCATGCCTCTCCCCATCAGTGGATGTCCTTGCATATGCAACAGCGACATCAGCTATTGGCGCATTTGTTATAAAGGCCTTTGAACCATTCAAAACATATTCATCACCTTTCTTTATTGCCCTTGTTTTCAATGCGGCAACATCCGAGCCTGCAGACGGTTCGGTCAGCCCCATGCAGCCTATCCATTCGCCTTTGGCAAGTTTTGGGACATATTTTTTTCTTTTGCTCATCAGTGCCGTGACGAAAAATAGTATCCGCACAAAGAAAGGTATGTGCGCCATAGGAAAGTGATAAACCCCCGTCAACACCTGCCTCGCCAATGGCTTCAGCCGCGATAACGGTTGTTACTACATCTGCCCCGCTGCCGCC
>DAOWOC010000282.1 GCA_030642225.1 Deltaproteobacteria bacterium | reverse complement strand
TGTTTACGGTTTACGGTTGAAAAAACTGTGAACTGTGAACCGACAACCGTAAACGGTTACAATAAAACAGAACAATTTATTAATAAGGTGTAGTATTTTATGCTGTATCATTTCCTCTACCCATTGCGTGAATATTTTATAGCCTTTAATGTTTTCAGGTATATAACATTCAGAACAATTTATGCAATGCTTACCGCACTTGCCATAAGCTATCTCCTGGGACCTGTTTTCATCAGGTTTGTTAAAAGAATACAGATCAGACAATTTATCAGGGAAGAAGGCCCTGCATCGCATCAGAAAAAGGCCGGAACACCTACAATGGGCGGGATGCTTATACTTTTCTCAATTACAGTTTCCACACTTTTATGGACAGACCTTACCAATCCATATATCTGGATAATCCTTTGCGGAACATTGGGCTTTGGCGCAATAGGTCTGATTGATGATATACTTAAAACAATAAGGCATGAAAATAAGGGGCTTGGCGCAAGGGAGAAATTTGCCATACAGATCATCGCCGGTCTTATCATAACATGGATTATTTATTCAATGCCTGGTTATGATACAAAACTTCACGTGCCTTTTTTCAAGAATCTTGCGCCTGAACTCTCATGGATGTTTATCCCTTTTGCAACACTCGTTATTGTCGGGGCATCAAATGCGGTAAACCTTACAGACGGTCTTGACGGGCTGGCTATTGGTCCAGGGATCATTGCGGCAGCAACTTATACTATTCTATCATATGTCAGCAGTCACGCAAAAATTGCTTCATACCTTCAGGTCGCACATATGCCGGGCTGCGGTGAAATAGCAATTTTCTGCGGTGCACTTGTCGGGGCGAGCGTTGGATTCCTCTGGTATAATGCATATCCAGCCCAGATATTTATGGGGGATGTTGGATCGCTCTCTATCGGCTCATCCCTTGGTATCGCAGCTATAATAACAAAACATGAACTTTTGTTGGTGCTTGTATGCGGTCTGTTTGTTGTTGAAGCGCTTTCAGTAATCATTCAGGTTGGTTATTTTAAGATAAGTAATGGCAAACGTATATTCAGGATGGCGCCGCTGCACCATCATTTTGAACTTAAAGGCTGGGCAGAGCCAAAAGTTATAGTCCGTTTCTGGATTATATCTGCTATTTTAGCCCTTTTGTCCTTAAGCACATTAAAATTAAGGTAATGTTTTATGGATTTAACAGGCAAAAACATAATGGTTGTTGGAATGGGTAAGTCAGGGGTAAGCGCTGCAAGGTTTCTGATCAGCAAAGGGGCAAATGTTACCATCTCAGACATGAAACCCAGGGAAGACCTTTCTGAGACCATGCGGAATTTGCATGACCTTCCGGTTAAATACGAACTTGGGGAACATAGTATTGCTTCATTTTTAAGGTCACATATGATTGTCACAAGTCCCGGCGTTCCCCTTGATATCCCACCCATGCTTGCTGCCAAAAATCTTGGGATTCCTGTTATCAGTGAAATGGAACTTGCTGTAAGGCATTTGAATATTCCTGTAATTGCCATAACAGGAACAAACGGCAAGACAACTACAACAACCTTGATAGCCGAACTGCTTAAGGCAGGGGGGAAAAAAGTCTTTTTGGGCGGGAATATCGGGACCCCGTTAATTGATATATTCGATGAAAAAAGGTCTTATGAATGGGTTGTCCTGGAGGTCTCATCATTTCAGCTTGATACAACTCCTTCACTTCATCCGCATATTGCTCTTCTTTTAAATATAACGCCAGATCATCTGGATCGTTATGTTGATTTTAATGCCTATACAGCAAGCAAGATGCAGATATTTTCCAATATGGGAACAGGGGATGTGGCTATTGTTAACTCAGGAGATAATGTGATTAATGATAGTCTCCCACAGCTTGATGCCAGGGTTTTAACCTTTGGACATGAAGAGCAAAAAGGCAGGAATTCATGGCAGGCGGATAATGATTTAAAGATTGAGTTTGATGATTTTAATCTTTCAATCCCGGTCAGTAAAGCAGGTTCTTCCCAAAGAATTCATTTTAAAGAAAATATAATGGCGGCTGTGCTTGCCGCTTTAAGCGCAGGTATCTCAGAAAAGGCTATTAAAAAAACATTAAAAAATTTTACAGGGCTGCATCACAGGCTTGAAATCATAAGGATGTTAAAAGGGGTTAAATACTATAATGATTCCAAGGCAACAAATGTGGGGGCAACTATTAAGGCACTTGAAAATTTTAACGAAGAGATTGTACTCATAGCCGGTGGCAGGGATAAAGGTTGTGCATATGATACTCTGTGTCCTGTGGTGAAAAAAAAGGTGACAAATCTTATCCTTATGGGTGAAGCAGCGTCAAAGATTAAGGCCGTAATGAACGGATCGCAAATCATGCATCATGTAAATACAATGGACGAAGCTGTAGAAGCGGCATCATCACTGGCCAGGCCGGGACAGGTCGTTTTATTATCTCCGGCATGTTCAAGTTTTGATATGTATTCAAATTATCAGGAAAGGGGCCATGATTTTATAAGGTGTGTAAATGAGCTTAGATAAATTGACATACTTCATTAAATCCAGAATTAATCATTTTGATTTTGTATTATTTTTTGCAATCATCTCTTTGATTTGTTTCGGGTTGGTGATGGTCTTCAGCGCAAGCTCTATGATTTCG
>DAOWOC010000251.1 GCA_030642225.1 Deltaproteobacteria bacterium | reverse complement strand
TTCACAGACTTTTGGCCTTGCGCCTCATCTAAACAGTTTTTTAAAAGGCGTATTAGAGTTTAAGGATATTTTATTTTTTGTGGTTTGGATAATAATCTTTCTTTTATTGAATATTACATATTTAAGGGTTCAATACCATCCGGGGGCTAAAATATTTTATATATTTTTCATGATAATTGTTTTTGCTATTGGCGGGGTTATAAATTTATTACTGGTTGATCGTACTATCGTCAGGTGGGATTTGACTGAGGATAAGATCTTTACTGTTTCTCCTGTTACTGAAAAGATACTTGGTAATCTTAAATCAAAGGTAATTATAAAATTATATATAACCTCAAAGGGAAATATGCCTCTTGGGCTTAAGAATTTAGAATATTCCCTGACTGATAAAATTTATGAAATGAAATTATCCTCAAAGGGTAAGCTTGATTACAGGGTTATTCATATGGAGGTCGAAAATGTCATGAATGCCCTTGCTGATGAGACGAGTGAGAATAGTGATTTGGTCATGGAGAAAAAACTTTTGGAAAAGGGTATACGGCCTTTTCCTGTCCAGGCATTAAAAAAGGACCAGGCCACAACACAGATGATTTATTCTTCAATAGGTATAAGCTATCTTGATAATCCCGAGGAGGTTATTCCCGTAGTTATGCCTGAATCCCTTGGAAATCTGGAGTTTATGATTGTTAATTCAATCTATAAAATGACCCTGCCTCAAAAACCGGTTGTTGCTGTTTTCGCCCCTGAGAATGACGGTTCCATGTCCCCTGAAATAGCGGCAATTTATCGTAAACTCGGTATGGGTAAGGAAGATCCGTATCATCATCTTGAAGAATTTTTAAATTTTAACAAATATGATGTAAAACGTGTTTTGATTACAGATAAATCCCCTATACCGGATAACAGCGATCTTTTAGTGATTATTGGCCCCGGCCAGTTGAATGAAAGGCAGCTTTTTGAGATTAATCATGCAATGCGTAAGGGAATACCGGCATTTATTGCGGTTCAAAAATATGAATGGAATTATCGTATTAAGGAAAAAGAGTTGCTTATGACCATGAATAATAAACCGTCAAACATAGAGCGTATTTTAAATGGATGCGGTATATCTGTTGACAGGGATATACTTATGGATGTGAATCATCAGCCTGTTTCAGTATCTGATCCAACTAATCCGTTAACAGCATTTTTCAGCTCGGGATTTCCAGTAGATCTGCCAACTCATATTATTATTACCCATGAAAATATGAATCCGGAAAGCCCGATTACAAAGAGTATCCCTTTTGTACTTTATTTATGGGGGAATGCATTGAAACTTGATAATGATAAGTCAGCAGAGGCAAAACTTGAGGTCGAGACATTGATGACCAGCTCTTCAAAATCATGGACAATCAAGCCGTTGCCTAAATTAAACACCACTGATTTTGAGCCAAAAGATAATGAAAGGTTAAAATATCCATTAATGTTTATGGTCAGGGGAATAATACCGGATGTGTTTGCAGGGCAGAGTATACCGCCATGGCCAGAGTTTGCTTATGAAAAGAAGGTGGATAAAGAGGAATCTCCTGTGGAATTGTCTATTAAGCCCGAGTCCTGCAGCGTTGTTGTCCTGGGATCCTCCATAGCCTTTAAACGTTCATTTTTTTCAAGGGGTAACCTGGAACTTTTTCAGAATATAGTTGATTCTCTTGTACTTGGAGATGATCTTGTCAGACTAAGGGGTAAAAAAATAATTGATAAAACCATCTCAATCCCATCAAGGGAAGTAATTGTTATGTGGAAATTCATCAATCTTTTCCTGATAAATTTTTTAATAGCAACTGCAGGCATAATTTATATGGTTACAAAAAGAAGAAGTGGTGAAAAATATTTTATTGCTGAGAATAAAAAATGATTTAAGGGATAAAAAAATATGAAATATATTAAAAATTTATTATTGTTAGGGGTATTTTTAGCCCTTTTGGGGCTGTTTTTAATTGTTGGGAATCAATCATCCCGTAAGGGGATTGTTGAAGAGTCTGGCATGGAAAAGATATTTAATGGCAATTACATGTTGCAGGAAAAGGCGAGACAGATACAGATTATGCCCCCGAATGGGGAAATATTTATTATTTCAAGAAAAGAAGGCGCATGGTTTATTGAAAAAAATCATAATGCCATGGTCTCATCTGAAGTGATTGATAATTTTTTATATGAGCTTTCAAATTTATATGGTGAGATAAGGTATAATGGAAACTCTGAGCTCGATGCCTTTGAATTGACAGATGATAAATCTTTGAGCATGCAGATTGAAGTAGATGATCTTCAAAATATATTGCATCTCATAATAGGTAAAAAATCGGGTGTAACCGGACGTTTTGTTAAATATAAAGGGAGTAAAATTGTTTATGAGGTCAGTAATACTTTTATGGATATTATAGGGATCAAAGAAGGGGACTTTCCCGAAAAAATTGATTATCATCCATGGCTTGAGAATCATCCTTTAAAGTTTTATTCAGGGAATCTGATATCTTTTGAAATTATTAATGGCAGTAAGTCAAAGATTTTAAAAAAAGATCAACCTGAATTTTCTGAAATATTAAATATGCTTAATAATATAATGATTGAGGATGTTATTGACCCTGTAAATTGCTTGTCTGCTAAGGCAGAACAGTCCATAATCATGATGAGTGAAAATGGAAAAAATATTAATTTAATATTTAAGCCTGTTGAAGATAAAGAAAAAATAATGATGAAAATTATTGATAGAAAAAGAGTGACAGGTTATATTATTAAAATAGAGTCAAAAAATACTCTTTTTTTACTTTAAAAAATTATAGAATCATAAGAAGATGCCTTGTATTAATAATATAAAAAGCGGATTATAATTATTTATGAATTTTGAGGTTTTTTTATTAGGCCCTTTAGATGAGACACCTAAAGGCACAAGGGCATTTTATGACAGCTTCTCTAATCAGAGTGGTGTGTCTGTTGATC
>DAOWOC010000307.1 GCA_030642225.1 Deltaproteobacteria bacterium | reverse complement strand
TTGATGCACTAAATGATTATAGAAATTTCAAAACAGTAGTTAAAGTTATTAAAAAAAATAAAAAACATTTTCAGGGTACAATCTGTTATTCCCTGACAGAAAGAAAAATGGGCGGCGATGTTTATAACCTTAAATATTATCTTGATAAGGCAAAACAATTGGAGGATATGGGCGCTGATACAATATGCATCAAGGATATGGCAGGCCTTATAGCCCCTTATGATGTTTATAACCTTGTAAAGAGATTAAAGGAAACAACAAAAATACCATTGCACCTGCACAGCCATTTCACATCAGGCATGGCTGATCTTTCTATGTTAAAGGCTATTGAGGCTGGTGTTGATATAATTGACACCTGCATGTCACCATATGCTTACAGAACATCTCATCCGGCTATTGAACCACTTGTGGTAACCCTTCAGGGAACAAACCGTGACACTGGTTTAAATCTCGAAGAACTCATAAAAATAGATGAAAAACTTGAGGAGATAGTAAAAAAATATCGTCATATACTTGATGATACCAAGCTCTCTATTATTGATACCAATGTTCTTTTGCACCAGACACCGGGCGGGATGCTCTCCAACCTTGTGAATCAGTTACGCGAAATGGATGCGCTCGACAAATTGCCACAGGTTTTCAAGGAACTGCCAAGGGTCAGAAAAGAACTCGGCCAGGTTCCCCTTGTAACCCCTACGAGTCAGATCGTCGGCATACAGTCTGTAAACAATGTGCTCTTTGATGATGATAAGGAGCGCTATAAAATGATTACCTCCCAGGTTAAGGATTTATGTTATGGGTTATACGGCAAAACAGCTATTCCTATTGATAAAGATATTCAGAAAAAGGCCCTTAAAAATTATGCAAGGGGAGAAACGCCTATTGATGTAAGACCTGCGGATGTACTTGAACCAGAGCTTGAAAAGGCAAAAAAAGATGTAGGGGAGCTTGCAAAGGATATAGATGATATAGTGCTTTATGCAATTTATCCGACCACAGGTGAACGGTTCCTTAAATGGAAATATGGCATAGAGCCTGTTCCTGATGATGTAAAGCCCATAACTCTTGAATATGTGCAAAAACAGGAAGAACTTATAGCCAAGGCAAAAAAAGGTGAGCTCATTGAAAAATCCTTACCAACAAAGGGCTCGGCAATCAAAAAATTCAACGTCTTTGTGGATAATGAATATTTTTCAGTTGATGTTGAAGAGATAGATGGTAAGCCTGAAATAAAAACCATAACTCCGGCTGATGCTCCAAAACCGGCCACACCTTCGGCCCCTGCAACTTTTGTAAAACCCGTTCCCAAGGCTGAGAAAAAATCTGTTACTGACGTAGATGGCGTTCCTGTTATATCACCAATGCCAGGTTCTTTGATCCGTTACGAGGTTGCGGAAGGCGATAAGGTTGAAGATGGCGATGTTGTGGCAATAATAGAAGCAATGAAGATGGAAAATGCCATTACTGCTTCAACTGATGGTACGATTAAATCATTGGTGGCCATACCCGGAGAATCCCTTAAAAAAGGCAGCATAATTCTTACTATTGAAGAATAATAATTTTGATAATGTACAATGATATTGCACAGTCTGTAAATTTAAAAATGGCTGAAATGACCAAATTATTATAAATATTAAATTTATAGGGGAAATTTAGGTTGACATTTTTGAAGTCCTTTTATATTTTTATTTAATTAAATAGGGTTAGAAATAAAATAATAGTTCAAATATTTTCTATTACTCTTTTATTAACTATCAGATACAAGGCTTCGATCAATACAAATTCTTAAATATCCCCATAAATAAAGAACGGCATCAAGAGGAGAAAAATAATAACCAGCATAAACAGGTATTGGAAATTATTTTCAAAATCAAATACAACTATTCAAAAAAGGAGAACAGATAATGTCTAAAGTTGATTTGGCAGGCAGAGTAGCGATAGTAACAGGCGCTGGCGCAGGTTTGGGAAAGGAACATGCCATCGAACTCGCAAAGAGAGGGGCAAAGGTCGTTGTTAATGACCTTGGCGGCTCAAGAGATGGTTCCGGCTCAAGCAATTCTGCAGCAGATATGGTTGTGGAAGAGATCAAAAAAAACGGTGGGGAAGCTGTTGCCAATTATGATTCCGTAGCAACGGTTGAAGGTGGAGAGAATCTTACTAAAACTGCTATAGATAACTTTGGCAAGGTAGATATCCTTGTAAATAACGCTGGTATATTAAGAGATAAAAGCTTTGTAAAAATGGATGAAGATGCATGGGATCCTGTTATTGCTGTTCATTTAAAAGGCATGTACTGTGCGACAAGGCCTGCTTTTATTAATAAAAAAGCAAATGGTTATGGAAGAATCATTTCAAC
>DAOWOC010000105.1 GCA_030642225.1 Deltaproteobacteria bacterium | reverse complement strand
GTCATGTTCTGTAAGGGTTTTATGTTGGCCTCTATTATATTGATATCAAGTGAGGATAAAATAATACTGATATCTGCCAATACCCCTTTTTTATCCATTGTAGCTATTTCAATTTTAACAGTATGCCATTCTTCGCTGTTATTTTCCCATAATATTTCAACCAGGCGGTTGGGGTCTGTTGTTCGTAAATTAGGACAATTAAGTTTATGGATTGTAATCCCGCGGCCTTTTGTAATATAACCGGTTACCGGGTCACCGGGGAGAGGGTTGCAGCATTGCCCAAATGTAGTTAATAAACCGTCCAGACCATGTACTGTAAATCCTTGTGTTTTATCTTTTGACAGGATTTTTTTGGATGTTGCTATAATATCAGGTGAATTTTCTATCCTATTGGTATCTATTCCAAGATGTCCGAGAACTTGTTTTGTACTTATTTTTTTATAACCAAGCTCTGCAAACAAATCATCATTGCTGTGAAGAGAGAAAGCTGCGGCTGCTTTTAGAAGTTTCCCCTGCTTTATAATTTTATTCACAAAGAGAGAATATTGCTGGAGTTCTTTTTCCAGCATATTTTTGCCTATAAGGATATTTTGTTCACGTTCCTCATTTTTTATCCAGCGTCTTATCCTTGCCTTGGCCTTTGATGTTTTGGCAATCTTTAGCCAGTCCTTGCTTGGTTTTTGTTTGGAAGACGTGATGATTTCAACAATGTCTCCTGTTTTTAATAGATATTTAAAAGGCACCAATTTTTTATTAACCTTTGCACCCGAGCAATGGTTTCCAACTTCAGAATGGATAACATAGGCAAAATCAATAGGTGTTGCCCCCAGGGGAAAAGACAAGACATCACCATTAGGTGTAAATACATAAATTTCATCAGGGAAAAGATCAATTTTCAATGTTTCGAGGAATTCTTTTGGATCATCTAAATCTCCCTGTAAATCGACCATTCTTCTTAGCCATGCGAACTGTTTATCTTCTGTTTCATCGAAGGGTTTTTTCCCTTCCTTGTAACGCCAGTGTGCTGCTATTCCTTCCTCAGCTATCCTATGCATTTCTTCAGTTCGTATCTGGACCTCAAATCTTTGTTTGTCAGGGCCTATCACCATGGTATGAAGCGATTGATAAAAATTGGCCTTTGGCATATTTATATAATCTTTAAAACGGCCAGGGATATGCTTCCATGTTGCATGTATGATACCAAGTGCTTTGTAGCAGTCGTTTTTTGATGGTACGATTATCCTGAAGGCAATAATATCATATACATCTTCTATGTCTAAATTCTGTTTAAGCATTTTGGTAAAGATTGAATAAAGATTTTTATAACGACCGCTTACCTGAGCTTCTATGTCATTATCATCCATAAGTTTCTTTATAATAGTCCTTACCTGTTTTATGTATTTATTGCCTTTAATCTGTTTTATTTTCAGTTTATCTTTAATATTTTGATAGGTTTTTGTATCTATATAATAAAAAGACAAATCCTCGAGTTCTTTTTTGATCCTGTCAATCCCGAGACGGCTGGCGAGCGGGGCGTAGATATCAATTGTTTCCTGGGCTATCTGCTTTTGTTTTGCCTCTGACTGAAAACCAAGCGTCCTCATATTATGAAGCCTGTCAGCAAGCTTTATTAAGAGTACCCTTATATCAGCTGACATGGCCAGGATCATCTTACGCATATTTTCAGCCTGCCTTTCAGCACGGCTTCTAAAGGTGATTTGGCTTATCTTGGTTAGACCATCTACAAGTTCCCTTATCTGTTTACCAAAGATTTTTTCTATTTCATCAAGGGAGATATCAGCGTCTTCCACTGTATCATGGAGCAGGCCCACAATTACAGAATCCGGGTCCATGCGCATTTCTGCCAGCAACATGGCAACTGATAGCGGGTGTGACAGATATGGCTCGCCTGACAATCTGGTCTGCCCCTGATGAGCCTTTGCAGAGAATATATAGGCCTTTTGAATAGAGGATATGTCTGCCTGTGGATGCTGCAGCGCGACCTTTTCAAGTATGTCTTCTATGCGCGTCATTAAATGTTTAAAGTAACCTTTTCCATGATAATTTCAATTGCTTTTTCAATCGGAATTTCTGTTATATTATCCTGGTTTCTTGTCTTTAATTCAAGTATCCCCCTGGCAAGCCCCTTGTCACCTACTGTAATTCTGCAGGGGATACCTGTTAAATCAGCATCTTTAAATTTAATACCGGGACGTTCATTCCTATCATCTAACAGGACATCAATCCCTGCCGCAGTAAGCTCATTGTAAAGGCTAATCGCCTTATCTATTGCCTGTCCGGGTTTTACTGTTATGGGTATTATGATTACATTAAACGGCGCAATGGAATCAGGGAAGATTATCCCGTCCTTATCATGTCCCTGCTCGATTGCAGCGGCCACAATCCTGGTTATGCCGATGCCATAGCAACCCATGATTATATGTTTTCCCTTGCCATTTTGATCTAGAAATGAGGCGCTCATTTTTTGGCTGTATTTTGTGCCAAGTTTAAAAATATGGCCTACTTCAATCCCTTTTTTAAAGGTTAAAACCCCATTGCATCTGGGACATAAATCTCCTGTTTCTGCATTGCGTATGTCAGCAAAGGTCTCTACCTTGAGGTCTCTTTCCGTGTTGATATTTTTGAGATGGTAATCCTTTTTATTTGCACCTGTAATAAAATTATTCATTGATTTAAGGGAATTATCCGCAATAATTCTTATTTTTAAATCAACAGGGCCTATAAATCCGGGCTCACAACCAGTAGCATCCTTTACTTCTTTGAGAGTAGCTGTTTCAAGCATATCAACGTTTAAAATGTTTTTTAATTTGGCGTGATTTATCTCATGATTTCCTTGAATAATGGCAGCAACCGGCTCTTTATCAGCAATAAAAATCATGGTTTTTATCAGATCTTTGGGGCTTTTCCCCAAATATGAAGAGACCTCGTTAATTGTGCGTTTATCAGGTGTATGAATTTGCTGAATTTGTTCGATTGATAATAATTGTTCTTGAAATGGAGTTTTTAAATCCTGTTTTATCTCTGCTTTTTCTAAATTTGCAGCATAATCACACAAATTACAGCTTACGATCTGATCCTCTCCAGTATCTGCAAGCACCATAAATTCATGGGAGAAATTTCCTCCTATAGAGCCGGTATCAGCCTCAACCACTTTATATTCTAATCCCAGTCTCTTAAAAATGGAGCAATACGCTGCATGCATTTTCCAGTATGATTCTTCTGCCCCCTCCTCATCCCGGTCAAAGCTGTAGGCATCCTTCATAATGAATTCCCTGCCTCTCATTACACCGAATCTGGGTCTGACCTCATCCCTGAATTTTGTCTGTATCTGATATAGATTAAGCGGCAGTTGACGATATGAATGAACATCATTTTTAACAAGGTCGGTTATGACCTCCTCATGCGTGGGGCCGATGCAATAATTACGTGAATGACGGTCCTTAACCCTTAGCAGTTCTTTGCCGTAGAAATCCCATCTTCCACTGGTTTCCCATATCTCGGCTGGCTGAATAGAAGGCATAAGGAGTTCAATGGCACCAGCTTTATTCATCTCCTCCCTGACAATTTTTTCCACCTTGCGAATACTTTTAAGCCCAAGAGGAAGGTATGTATAAATGCCTGCTGATAATTTTCTTATCATGCCTGAACGCAGCATAAGTTTATGACTTATTATCTCAGCCTCTGCCGGGTCTTCCTTGGTAGTAGGTAAAAAATATTTTGAATAGAGCATATCCTGATCCTTTTCATTCCTTATTTATTAGTGATTCGACTTCATATATCAGGGCGTTTAATAATTCTTTTTCCGGGATCTTTTTCAGCAGTTTGCCCTTTTTAAATAGAATGCCGCTGCCACGGCCGCCAGCAATCCCTATATCCGCCTCTTTTGCCTCATCCGGCCCGTTTACAATGCAACCCATAACAGCGACTGTAATCGGTTCTCTGATATAGGCAAGACGTTTTTCTGCTGCCTCTACAAAAGAGAAAAGGTCTATTTCACACCTGCCGCAGGTGGGGCAGGATACCCAGTTTATCCCCAGTTGCCTTATTCCAAGAGCCTTTAAAATTTCATATCCGACCTGTACCTCTTCAACAGGATCCCTTGTAAGGGATACACGCAGGGTATCTCCTATCCCGTCATTTAAAAGCATTCCTATCCCGATGGCTGATTTTACTGTGCCTGAGATTAGAGAACCGGCCTCTGTAACGCCGAGATGGAGCGGATATGGGACTTTGTTTGATAACATTCTATAAGATAAAACAGTCCTGTTTACATCTGAAAATTTTATAGAGAGTTTAATCGCATCAAAACCTGCATTTTTTAGGATGAGGGTTTCATTAACAGCGCTTTCAACAGCTGCCTCGGGGCATACTCCATTATATTTTTCAATAACTTTTTTATCAAGTGATCCCCCGTTTACCCCTATTCTTATAGGGATATTTACAGACATTGCCGCATCAGCCACCTGCCTTACTTTTTTCATTCCGCCGATATTGCCGGGATTTATTCTCAGCCCGTCAGCCCCGGATTCAACGGCCTTGAGTGCCAGACGGTAATCAAAGTGTATATCAGCGACAACAGGAATCTCTACCTGATCCTTGATTTTTTTTATAGCTGCTGCTGCCTCATTATCAGGTATTGCAACACGTATTATTTCGCAACCGGCTTTTTGAAGACGTTTAATTTGTTCAACAGTTTTTTCCACATCACGAGTATCCGTATTGCACATGGACTGCACAGTAATAGGTGCATCCCCGCCCACGCAGACGTTCCCGAGTTTTATTTCTTTTGAGATGCGTCTTTTAATAATATTTTTTTTGTTTTTCACTAAAGTGTCAGGCATTTATTTAATCACTTTATTATATATTACCATCAATGGTGATGATGTCCATGTTCACCGGTATTATCAGATTTGTTTTTTGGCTGTGGTAAATTTTCTATTGCCATGGCAAGGGCTATGGTTATCTCCTTAGAAAGGTTCACAACAGTTTCTAACTCTTTGGCTGCTTTTTTGAAATTCGCATCTTCAAGCTCCTGGCCCCAGGAAATATAACCTTTGACATGATCTTTATTGTGATCAATCCAGTGTTTTAACAGTATGTGTATTTTTTCAAGTTTTTTGTCATCCATT
>DAOWOC010000342.1 GCA_030642225.1 Deltaproteobacteria bacterium | reverse complement strand
GCTCAAGATAGCAGAATTTTAAAATCTAATGATGGCCTAAGCTGCCGGCCGGTAACATGATCGGCTATGCTCCCGGCTGCTTCACAAAGGATTTACCTGCCCGGTAGGTGTCCCGGCAAAGAATAACAAAAGCTGTTTTCTCCTTGATAAAGTCTGTTTTTTTATTTAAATTGTGTTTTATGGGTTATGTATTCGATTTTAATGATGCCAAAGCTTACAAGCAGTGGTTAAAGAATCCGCAGAACAAACTTGCCTTTGATCTTGAAAACAGTCTTATGGTCGATATGCTCAGCCCGATGCGAGGAGAGGCACTGCTCGATATAGGCTGCGGAACCGGAGCAAGCCTTCTGCCTTTTATAGAAAAAGGCCTTAATGTGACCGGTCTTGATCCATCCCCATATATGCTTGATATTACACTAAAAAATCTGGGAAATCGCGCTGATCTTTACCGTGGATTTGCAGAAGACCTTCCCTTTGATGACAATTCCTTTAATCATGCATGCTTTGTCACAACCCTTGAATTTGTTGATGATCCCCAAAAGGCCTTAGAAGAAGCTTGCAGAGTTGCAAAAGACAAAATATTTATCGGAGTTCTCAACAAATATGCAATTAAAGGAATCGAGCGAAGGGTCAGAGGAGTATTTTCAAAAACCATTTTTAACCATGCAAAATTCTTTAGTGTCTGGGAGATGAAACAAATCATCAGAACAATTTTAGGACGAGTTCCTGTATCCTGGCGAACTGTTTGCCAACTGCCGGTGGGATCCGGAAAATTTGCTCATAACTTAGAGCAATCCAGGTTGGTTCAAAGGTTCCCGTTCGGAGCTTTTGCAGGTATTATAGTCACACTTGTTCCCCGTTTCAGGACCAGGCCCCTTGCGATGAAGTATCGGCAGAATCATACGACCAGCACTGTAACAGGCTGAAAAAGATCTCAAGAGGTAGTATAAATGCAAGCTTATCTTTATGAAACTCTGAAAGATAATAAGGTCAATTGCAACCTTTGTAATCATCGCTGTGTAATAAAGGAGGGAGAACGGGGGATTTGCGGTGTCCGGGAAAACCAGGAAGGAACATTAAAAACTCTCGTGTATGGAAACCTGATTGCCCGGCATATCGATCCCATTGAAAAAAAACCTCTTTTTCACCTTTTGCCCGGCAGCCTTTCTTATTCTATAGCAACAGTTGGCTGCAATTTCAGGTGCCTTTTCTGTCAGAATGCAGATATTGCACAAATGCCGTCGGATAACAGGGGTATGATAGTAGGAGATTTAAGCACTCCAGAAGATGTTGTGGATGCAGCCGTAGAAGGAGGATGTAAAAGCATCGCCTATACTTATACTGAGCCTACAGTATTCTTTGAATTTGCCCATGATACAGCAAAACTGGCAAACAAAAGGGGCATTTATAATGTTTTTGTAACAAACGGATACATGACAACTGAAGCCATAGAGATGATAAGCCCGTATCTGGATGCAGCTAATGTTGACTTAAAGGCGTTTAACGATGACTTTTATAAAAAATATTGTTCATCCAAATTAAAGCATGTTAAAGAAACATTGCAGACAATGAAACGCAGCGGTATTTTTCTTGAGGTTACCACCCTGCTTATTCCCGGCCTGAACGATGATAAAGATGAACTTAAAAATCTGGCATCATTCATTGCAAAATCATTAGGCCCGGAAACCCCATGGCATATCAGCCGGTTTCATCCCACATATAAACTGACGGACAGGCCTCCGACACCGGTTAAGACCCTGATTATGGCACGGGAACTCGGCATAAATTCAGGATTGAAATATGTTTATACAGGTAATGTACCCGGGGAGAATGGCGAAAAAACGTTTTGTTATAATTGCAGCAGGATTCTCATCGATCGGTGGGGTTATATAATCATGAAAAACTTAATTGAAAACAGCCGGTGCCCCAATTGTGGTGCAATAATAGTCGGAGTTGGCATGTGATGGAG
>DAOWOC010000044.1 GCA_030642225.1 Deltaproteobacteria bacterium | reverse complement strand
TTGCAAAAATTGACGTAATAGTTAAATATGGACGCTATGATCGCGATCGGAAAAAGGTAAGTGTTTATCCGGCAGCATAGTAATGGTTGTAATATTAATTTTATCCCCCAGTCGCTTAATAAATTATCGGCTGGGGTTTTTTTTTAAGATATGGTTTATGGATTTTATAGACGAGGCTAAAATAATCGTTAATTCCGGGGATGGCGGCAAGGGATGCGTGAGTTTCCGAAGGGAAAAATTTATTCCCCGCGGGGGGCCTGACGGTGGGGATGGCGGAAATGGAGGCGATGTTGTTTTTATAGCAAAGACTGCTAAGAATACACTCCTTGATTTTCGTTATAAACGTAAATTTGTCGCGAAAAATGGCGAGAATGGCCGCGGGAAACAGCAGTCTGGAAAAGCAGCCCAAAATTTTGTTATTCCTGTGCCGATTGGGACATTAATAAAAGACCTTGATACAGGAGAAATACTTGTTGATATGGTGACGCCTGAACAATATTTTGTTGTTGCAAAAGGTGGCATGGGGGGACGTGGAAATCAGCATTTTGCAACATCGACAAACAGGGCGCCAAGGTATGCGCAGCCCGGAACCCCTGGAGAAGAACGCAATCTTCTCCTTGAGCTTAAGCTTCTCGCGGATATTGGTCTGATAGGTCTGCCCAATGTCGGGAAATCAACTATTATTTCCCGAATTTCAGCAGCTCATCCCAAAATAGCCGACTACCCGTTTACAACTCTTATCCCTAATCTTGGGGTAGTTAAATGCGATGATCATGAACCCTTTGTGGTTGCTGATGTCCCGGGTTTGATTGAGGGGGCGCACAAAGGGGCAGGTCTTGGAATACGTTTTTTAAAACATGTTGAAAGGACAAAAATATTGGTACACTGCCTTGATATAATGGGGCTTAAAAAACCGGATTTTTTATATAATTTCAAGCTGATAAATAATGAGCTTGAAAAATTCAGCCCTGCGCTTGCACAACGCAGGCAGATAATGGTAATAAATAAGATGGATTTGATAAAAAAAGAGGAATTTGATCCTGATCTGGAAAAAATACTCCAGACCCTTAAAATGCCTGTTTGTAAGATTTCTGCAATAACAGGGGCAGGGATTAAAGAGTTAAAATATACAATGGTCAGGATGCTGGATAATAAAGAATGAATAACAATTTTTTTAAAAAATCGGATAATACAAGGGTTTTAAGGAAAGATATTTTCAGCAGGGCAAGACGAATAGTTATAAAGATAGGAAGTTCTGTGTTAACCTGTGTAACAGGCCTTGACTCTGATTTTATATCAGGGCTTGCGGATGATGTGGCATTATTAAAAAAAAATGGGTATGAAATATTAATTGTTTCATCCGGCGCTATTGCCGCAGGTGCGCATAAGATCGGTCTAAAAGACCGGCCAGTATCAATTCCTCAAAAACAGGCATCAGCTGCTGTTGGCCAGGGATATTTAATGCAGGTCTATGAAGAGGCATTTGAACGTCAGGGATTAATGGTTGCCCAGTTGCTTTTGACAAGCGATGATATGGCAAACAGAAGAAGATATCTTAATGCCAGGAATACAATAAATACCCTTTTTGGCTGGGGTATTATTTCAATAATAAATGAAAATGATACAGTAGTAATAAAAGAAATCAAGTTTGGTGATAATGATAATCTTGCCGCACTTATTACAAATCTGATTGAGGCGGATATTTTTATCAACCTTACGGATATCGATGGATTATACAATGGCGATCCCTGCACGGATAAAACTGCAAGTATAATTAAAAGGGTTGACTGGCCATGTATTGATATAAATTCCTGTATTTTTAAAACTGATAGTGATGTTGGAACCGGCGGCATGCTTTCCAAGGTCCAGGCAGCTCAAAAGGCATGTATGTGCGGGACACCCACAATAATTGCCTCGGGCAGGGAAAAAAATATTATCAGACGATTATTCTCAGGGGAAGATCTCGGCACTATTTTTATGCCAGGTGAACAGGAACTTAAACAGAAAAAACATTGGATAGCTTTTGCACTTAAACCCATGGGTAATCTTATTGTTGATAAAGGGGCTTCTGATGTTATTTTACAAAAAGGCACCAGCCTTTTGCCGAGCGGGATAATTGAGATTAACGGGGATTTTGATCTTGGAGATCCTGTAAGAATACTTGATGTCTCGCAGGCGCAGATAGCTGTTGGGCTTGTAAACTATACATCAAAGGAAATCAATATTATTAAGGGCAAACGTTCAGTGATGATTGAATCATTTTTGGGATATAAACATTCAGATGAAGTCATTCACAGGGACAATCTTGTTATTGTTGATGATAACTTAATGACAAAAATTTAAATTCAGGGGTTATTATGCTCGCAAAACATATTAAGGAAATAGCTTATTCTGCAAGAGAAGCTTCAAGAGAACTTGCAAGGGCGGATTCTCATATAAAGGATCTGGCGCTTTCAAAAATAGCCGGGCTCTTGATAGAAAAACAGGATGAATTTATCAGGGAAAATAATAAGGATTGTAAAAAGGCCGAAGAAAACGGGATGACAGGGGCAAAACTCGACCGTCTTCGTCTCAGCCAAAAGGTTTTTGACAGCATGGTTTCAGGGATTAATGATGTTATTGCGCTGCCTGACCCTGTTGGCGAGATAAGCAGTATGTGGCGTCGCCCCAATGGTCTTCAGGTTGGCAGGATGAGAATTCCGCTTGGGGTCATAGGCATTATTTATGAATCACGGCCCAATGTTACCGTAGATGCTGCGGTATTATGTTTAAAGTCAGGGAATGCCGTTATCTTAAGAGGTGGCTCAGAGGCTATAAATTCCAATTTGTCCCTTGCAACGGTGCTAAGACAGGCCCTTGTTGAAACAGGACTTCCTGCATCGGCTGTTCAGGTTGTGGATACAACGGAACGCGAGGCAGTAGTGGAGTTATTGAAACTTGAGGAGCTCATAGATGTAATTATCCCGAGAGGTGGAGAAGGACTTATCAGATTTGTGACAGAAAATTCCATGATCCCTGTGTTGAAACATTACAAGGGTGTATGTCATGTTTATGTGGATGATTCAGCAGATATGGATATGGCCATTGATATATGTTTTAATTCCAAGGTCCATCGTCCCGGGGTCTGCAATGCCATGGAGACAATGCTGGTACATAAAAATATAGCTGATACATTTCTTTTACCAATGGTTGAAAGGTTTACAAAGGCCGGAGTTTTGATAAAGGGATGCGCAGAAACGCTCAGGATAATCCCGGATATAGAGGCTGCGGTTGAGGAAGACTGGCCAAAAGAATATCTTGACCTTATCCTTGCTGTAAAGGTTGTGGAGGATATGGATGAGGCCATAGCACACATGGCAAAATATGGCTCCAAACATACAGAAACAATAGTAACAAGGGATTATGAGAGATCCCAGCGTTTTATCCGTGAGGTTGACAGTTCTCTTGTATTAATCAATGCGTCTACAAGATTTAATGATGGCAACCAGCTTGGCCTTGGTGCGGAAATAGGCATCAGCACATCAAAACTTCATGCATTCGGTCCAATGGGACTTGAAGAACTTGTATCAAAAAAATTCATTTGTTTTGGCAATGGACAGGTCAGGGAGTAGCATTTGATTAAACAGGGAAAGAATATAGGAATCCTGGGCGGCACTTTTAATCCCGTACATTATGGCCATTTAAGGGCTGCCATTGATGTTTATGATATGCTTTCCCTTGATGAACTCATATTTATACCGGCCTTAACTCCGCCCCATAAAGAAGAAAGCAGTATAATATCGTTTCATCACAGGTTTAACATGCTGAAATTGGCGACAGCATCTGTCCCGTATTTTGAGGTTTCAGATATGGAGGCTCAGCGAGGCGGCAAATCCTTTTCAGTTGAAACCATTACAGAGATTAAAAAGCAGATTCATGGATCAGCCGACCTGTTTTTTATTATTGGTATGGACGGACTTTTAGAGATTCACTTGTGGAAAGATTATAAGAGACTTTTTTCCCTTTGTAATATGACTGTTATTGAAAGGCCGGGATTTTTATCTGAAGAGGTCGGTTATATTCTGAAAAATCGTGTTAACAGTGAATATGTTAAAAATGGGGATTCTTTTGTCCATCCTGATAAAAAAACGGTTATACTTTTAAAAGGCATTACCCACCTTGATATTTCTTCAAGCAGTATAAGAAAATATGTTAAAGAGGATAAATCTATAAAATTTCTGCTGCCGGTTGAGGTTGAGGATTATATAAGCAGAAAAAAACTCTATAAAGAATAGAGGCAAGATGAAAAAAGACGATATTTTAAGCATTGCCCAAAATGCAATGGCATGTATGATTGAAAAAAAGGGTATTGACCCGATTATTATTGATGTAAGCAATATGACCACAATAGCTGATTATTTTATTATATGTTCATGCACTTCAAGCAGACATGTAAAGAGTATGTCTGATTTTATTCAGCGCTATTTTAAAGGCTCAGATGTTAAATTATATGGCATTGAGGGTATTTCACAGTCACACTGGATACTCATGGATTACGGCGATGTGGTGATACATATTTTTTATGAACCAGTTAGAAAATTTATTGATTTAGAGGGATTATGGTCAGAGGCAAAATTTATTACATCAGATGATATGGATCTGCCCGCCATAAAAGAAGGAGCTTAATGTGGGGAAAAGGCCGGTTACAATGATTATAATGGATGGATGGGGGTATCGTAATGAAGAGCATGGCAATGCTACAAAAATCGCAAAAACCCCATGGCTTGATAAAATTTGTACAAAATATCCACATACCCTGATCCAGGCATCTCAAAAATGGGTGGGGCTTCCTGACGGTCAGATGGGAAACTCTGAGGTCGGCCATTTAAACCTTGGTGCTGGCAGGATTGTTTATCAGGATTTTACAAGGATATCCAATGCAATAGCCGATAAAACCTTTTTTACAAATAAAACAATCTTAAACACTATTGAAAAACTCAAAAAGGATAACGGGGCGCTTCATCTTCTTGGCCTTGTATCAAACGGAGGCGTTCACAGCCATCTTGAGCATCTTTATGCACTCCTTCAACTTGCCTCACAGCAAAATATACATAGGATTTTTATACACGCCTTTATGGACGGCAGGGACACCTCTCCCAAAAGCGGCGCGGGTTATCTTAATGATTTACAAAACGTGATAAATAAAACAGGGGTTGGCGCAATAGCAAGTGTATGCGGCAGATTTTACGCAATGGATCGGGATACCCGCTGGAATCGGATTCAAAAGGCTTATGATATGCTTGTCTTATCAAAGGGGCGTAAAAGACATGACCCTGTTGCCCTTATGCAGGAGTGCTATATTGGAGATGAAACAGATGAATTTATCAAACCTACTGTAATCGTTGATAATCATGAAAAATCAATAGGGCAGATTAAAGATAATGATGCCATTATTTTTTTTAATTTCAGGGCAGACAGGGCGCGTGAACTTACCAGGGCATTTACAGAAAAAGGGTTCAGCGGTTTTTCATTAACAAAAAGACCTTTACTTTCATCATATATAACCATGACGGAATATGACGCCAACTTTGCATTGCCACTTGTTTTTCCCCCTTGTTCCATGGACAATATCCTTGGCGAGATAATAAGCAAAAATGGACTTTTTCAGGTAAGGATAGCTGAGACAGAAAAATATGCCCATGTCACCTTTTTTTTTAACGGGGGGAGAGAAGAACCATTTCCAAATGAAGAAAGACGCCTGATACCATCACCAAGGGATGTTCGCACCTATGACCTGAAACCGGAAATGAGCGCTGTTAAGATTATGGAAAAAGTATTGGATGAACTTAATACAAAACATTATGATTTTATTGTGGTTAATTTTGCAAACGGCGACATGGTAGGGCATACTGGTTTTCTTGATGCCACGGTCAAGGCATGTGAAGTCATTGACAAGTGTGTTGGCAGGATTGTTGAGCAAAATCTGAAACAGGACGGGATAACTATTATAACAGCTGACCACGGAAATGCTGAAGAAATGATTGATAAAAACGGTGGACCTAACACCGCACATACCATAAACCCTGTTCCGTTTATACTTGTTGATAACAAACGTATTGGCACAAGGCTTAAACCTGATGGAAAGCTTGCGGATGTCGGGCCCACGATCCTTTCTCTTATGGGGCTGGATATTCCCATGGAGATGACCGGGGAATCACTCATAATTGATAATCCCTGAATGCTTATAAAACTTATTCGCCTTATATAGGATCAAGTAAGGGCAAATAATTATTTGCCCTTACAATATGGATTTAATTATGTCATGGAATAAAATTATAATCATCCCGGTTCTTGCATTTTTATGCATCAATATTATTCCTTCCCATGGACATGCCATTTTTTCTGAAATGAGTATTGAGGACGAGCGCAAACTTGGTGAAGAATTCCTGTTTGAGGCTTCAAAACAGCTTGATTTTTATCATGATCTGCAGGTGGTTTATTATGTAACAAGGCTTGGTGCAAGTCTCTTGGAACAAGTAAAACCTCTTAATTTTGATTATCATTTTTATGTTGTAAGGGATTCCTCTATCAACGCTTTTGCAGCGCCTGGGGGACATGTTTTTATATATACCGGCATTGTAAAGGCCATGAAAAATGAAGAAGAACTTGCCGCAATCATTTGTCATGAGATAGGACATGTAAAGGCCAGACACATTGCAAAAAGGATTGCATCAAACCAGAAATTAAATATTGCAACAGTTGCAACGGCTCTTGCCGGGATATTTCTCACAAGGGATCCCAAGGCCTCACAGGCTATAATAACCGGCACTATGGCAACGGCTGCTACTTTATCCTTGAAATATTCGCGAGAGGATGAAGAGGAGGCTGACCGGCGCGGTCTTACATATCTCAGGGCATCAGGTTATGAGGGCTTTGAGATGGTCTCTGCATTTAAAAAAATGCGAAGGGCACAGTGGTTCAGCGCTAAAACGCCATTCTCTTATCTTTATACTCACCCTCAACTGAATGAGAGAATGGCATATTTATCAAATACCCTTCAGGCAGCCTCTCTTCCGCCTTTAAATCCGATAAAACCTCCATATGCTTCCTTTTATCCATATATCAGGGCAAGGATATTTGCCAGCGACCCTGATACTG
>DAOWOC010000203.1 GCA_030642225.1 Deltaproteobacteria bacterium | reverse complement strand
TGGGGTTGGCGCAGCAGGTCACGTGATGAAGGCACTTAAACAAAACAATCTAAATTTTTTAATAAAGGAAACATTTGAACAAGGTAAACCTGTTCTCGGTATCTGCATCGGCGCTCAGGTTATTTTTGAACATAGCGATGAAGATGATGGAATCGCATGCCTTGGTCTTGTTATGGGAGACGTCAAACCATTTAAATACAATTTAAAAGATGAAAATGGTTCAAAAATAAAAATACCTCATATGGGTTGGAACAGTGTTGATTTTAAAATTGAGCACCCTGTGTTTTCCGATATTCCAAAAGGGGCTGAATTTTATTTTGTACATTCCTATTATGTCAATCCCACAAATGATTCCATGATCGCAGGCACAACATCCTATGGGGTTTCATTCGTTTCAGCCATTGCATATAAAAATCTTGTGGCCTGTCAGTTTCACTTAGAAAAAAGTGGGACGCCCGGCCTCGCCATTCTTGAAAAATTCTGCACATGGAGCGGCAAGGATGCTTAGTAAACGGATCATACCCTGTCTTGATGTGAGAGAAGGGAAAACCACTAAAGGGATCAAATTTCAAGGCAATATTGACATAGGCGATCCGGTTGATATGGCAAGATTCTATTGTGAACAGGGCGCTGATGAGATTGTTTTTTATGATATAACCGCCTCATCTGATAAACGTAATATAATGATAGATGTTGTAAATCGCGTGGCTGAAAATATCTTTATCCCTTTTTCCGTTGGAGGCGGCATCAGAACAGTATCAGATATGCGGGATGTTTTGTTAGCCGGCGCTGAAAAAATCAGCGTTAATTCAGCGGCTGTCAAGTCCCCTGAGATTATAACTCAGGGTGCAAAGGCATTTGGCAGCCAGTGCATTGTGCTTGGTATGGATGTCAAAAAGGTTGCGCCAACAAAAACTATACCCTCGGGTTATGAAATAGTTATTAACGGCGGAAGGACTTACATGGGCATAGATGCATTATGGTGGGCAAGGGAAGGGGAAAACCTTGGTGCAGGGGAAATCTGCCTGAATTCAATTGATGCAGACGGCACAAAAGAGGGTTATGAAATCAAACTGACCGCCATGATCTCAAAAGCAGTCAATATCCCGGTGATAGCTTCCGGTGGCGCAGGAAAACCGGAACATCTTGTTGAAGTGCTGAAAAAAGGCAGGGCAGATGCAGCTCTTATCGCATCTATGATTCACTACGGGACATATACAATACCAGGGATAAAAAAGGAACTTGCAACACAGGATATAAAAATCAGAGAGACGTGGTAAAATAAATCCAAAAGGATCAGGACTGCATGAAAAATAATGTGATAAATTATAGTTTCAAATGGCATGGCAGAGGTGGACAGGGCGCTGTCACAGCTGCGCAGATTACTGCAGAAGCAGCGTTTATAAATGGATTTAAAGGGGTAACAGCATCCCCATTTTTCGGGGCAGAAAGGCGCGGCGCACCGGTTATGGCCTTCACTCGAATCTCCACTGAGCCTATTCGTACCTTTAGCCAGATAGAACAGGCAGATGTGATAATTATCCTTGATTCATCCTTATTAAATGTGATTCAATTAGATCAGGATATTGGGAAAGACAGCCTTTTGATTATAAATACTAAAAAAAGCCCTGACATGTTTTCCGGTTATAATATCCCGACCGCAACGGTAGATGCATATTCAGCTGCAAGCAAAGCAGGTATTACTGTTGCCGGACAGGTGATAATATCCACATCTATTCTTGGGGCTGTTATCCGTACCACCGGACTTTTCAGTATGAATGAAATAGAACAGACATTATTACATAAATTTCCACATAAAATTGTGCAAAAAAATATGGAGAGCGTAAGGATAGCTATGGAAGCAACTCAATTTAATGAAACATGGAAAAGAGCAATTAAACCATGAATAAAAATTTAAGAAAACCCATCTGGGCAGCTTCAACGCTTGCAAAAGGCGAAGGCGGAGCAACAGGCGACTGGCGTTCACACCGTCCTGTATTAAACAAAGAAAAATGCACGGTGGTTTTACGCAATAAACCGGTATGCCATTTATGCTGGCTGTATTGTCCTGAAATAGTTATTTCAAGGACTATTCCGCCTGAAATAGACCTCCTTTATTGTAAGGGATGCGGAATCTGCGCAAAAGAATGCCCTGTAGATGCTATTTCAATGGAGCTTGAGGAAAAGGATTAATATATGTCCAAAAAAAATATTCAAATATTGAGCGGCACTGAAGCAGCGGCGCTTGCTGCCAAACTCTGTAAGGTAGAGGTTGTGGCCGCTTATCCGATAACCCCGCAGTCCAAGATACCTGAAAAGTTATCTAAATATGTTGAAAAAGGCGAGCTTAAAGCTGAATTTGTACTTGTTGAAAGCGAACATTCTGCCCTCGGAGTATGTATTTCTGCATCTCTTGCCGGAGCAAGAGCGTTTACAGCTACATGCGCCAATGGCCTTTTGTATATGAGTGAACAGGTACACTGGGCAGCAGGATCAAGAGTTCCTGTTGTCATGTGCGTTGCCAACAGGGGCGTAGGGGCACCATGGACTATCCTCAACGACCAGCAGGATACAATAAGCCAGAGAGATGCCGGATGGATTCAGTTATATTGCAGAAACAACCAGGAAATACTTGATACCGTGATCCAGGCATTTATCATTGCTGAGGAACTCTTTGTCCCGATCATGGTATGTTTTGATGGCTTTGTGCTTTCACATACAAATATGCCGGTTGAAGTCCCGGACAGTGATGATATCGCATCAATAATCCCCCCTTATAAACCTGTATTGGATATTACTGACTCAAAACATATTGTTAATATAAACCCTGTAACATTTTCAACACCCAGGCCATCTGCAAATGGAGAGATTCAACCGAGTTATATGGGATTGAGAAAAAGACTTAATGAAGCCCTCATCCTTGCCCTCACCACAATTCCGCGTGTTGATGCCCTTTTTGAAAAAAAATTCAACAGGACAACAGGCGGGCTTTTATGGGAATACATGGTTGAAGATGCCGAAGTAATTCTTTTAAGTATGGGATCACTTACAAGTGAGGCTGAGGTTGCCGCTGACGCGCTAAGACAAAACAATATAAAGGCTGGTGTTATAGGTGTACGCTGTTACAGACCATTCCCCGGCGAAGCCATTAGAAAATCACTGCAACATGCCGATTATGTAGCTGTATTTGAAAAGGATATCAGCTACGGCCATGAGGGTGCGCTCTGCTCTGATATCAAAAGTGCTCTTTATGGTACTTCAAGCCAGCCTCAGATTATGGGCTTTATTGCAGGGATCGGGGGCAAGGATGTAAAAGCAAGGGAATTGCAACAGGCAACAATGGATTTAATAGATGGCCGAATCACAGAAAGTCCAGTGTGGATTAATCTAACTGTTTAAAAGAGGTTTTTCATGATTAAAAAACCGTCTGATCTTACGGAAAAAGAATATGTTAACCCGGGTACAAGAGCGTGTGCCGGATGCGGGCTTGCCTTAGCTTAC
>DAOWOC010000205.1 GCA_030642225.1 Deltaproteobacteria bacterium | reverse complement strand
GATGCTACAAGGATGCGTACAGGCAGGATAAGAGATGATGAATGGTCCCAAATTCTCGAGGCGTCTGATAAAATTGCGAGCATACCTGTTTATATTGATGATACATGGAGAATACCTATTGTTGAACTTCGTTCAAAGGTAAGAAGGTTAAAAAAAGAAGTGGATATAGGGCTTGTGATCGTTGATTATCTGCAGCTTGTTCGCGGGACAGGCAGAGAGGAAAGCAGACTGCAGGAGATATCAGAGATATCCATGTCATTAAAGGCTCTGGCCAAGGAGATGAAAGTCCCAGTAATCGCCTTGTCACAGCTGAACCGTGGGGTTGAAAGTCGGAATGACAAACGTCCGCTCCTATCTGATTTAAGAGAAAGCGGCAGCATTGAGCAGGATGCCGATGTGGTAATATTTATATACAGGGATGAAGTATATAACCAGGATGAAAATAATCCCAAAAAAGGCATTGCAGAGATTATTATAGGAAAGCAGAGAAACGGTCCTCAAGGGACAATAGAACTTTATTTTGAAGGCAAATGGGCAAAATTTGAAAATAAATTGCACGATGTTACATTTTAAAAAAGGTTAATAAACCATAACTACTATCCACGGTAATATAAAAGGCCTTAAACCCATACAGATCAAACAGCTCCAAAATATATACCGGCGCAGGATACCCCCTTGTGATATCATATCCAGACCCCTGGCCACAGACCTTGCCAGCCTGTCATGGGAGATAAAAAGACAGATTGGCTGTCTTGTATCAAGGAATGGTACTGTTTCACATGTTATTATAGGCAGTGATCATATGATCATGCTGCCTGATTTAAGCAGACAGCGGGCTGGAAGAGACAGGCTTCGCGGACTCAGGCTTATCCATACACACCTTAAGGCAGAACCATTGACCCAGGATGATCTTATGGATATTGCATGTCTCAGACTGGATATGATTACAGCGCTTAAGGTCGGCGAAAACGGAGATTTAAAGGCTATTGAATCAGCTCATCTTATCCCCGATAAAGGCGATGGCAGGGGCTGGGATTTTATTCATGAACCAGAACACTGGCAAATTGATTTTTTAGAACTTATCAGCTCTATTGAAGATGAATTTGCCCGCAGTCAATCCATAAATAAACCTGTAAAGGGTGAGGATAACGCCCTTTGTGTCAGTATTACCACCCAATCAGTTAAAGCTGCCCTGGCATCGCTTACGGAACTTAAAAAACTTTGTCATTCCGCTGACTTAAAGGTTGTTGGGGTCTTGATTCAACGGGTAAAAAAACACAATCCAAGACACATTATCGGTAAAGGAAAACTTAGCGAATTATTGCTTGCATGCCTTAACAAAGGGGCAAATTTTATAGTCTTTGACCAGGCTCTTAATCCATCCCAGATCAGATCAATAACAAAGATTACAGACCTTAAGGTAATTGACAGAACACAGCTCATCCTTGATATCTTTGCGCATAGAGCTAAAACAAGAGAAGGTAAAATCCAGGTTGAAATAGCTCAGTTAAAATATCTTCTACCACACCTCGTTTACAAGGATGATGCCCTGTCACGTCTTACAGGTGGAATAGGTGGACGCGGCCCTGGTGAAACCAAGCTTGAAATCAATAAACGCCGCGTAAGAGAAAGACTCCATCGCCTTGAAAATGAAAAACAGATGCTTAGTAAACAGCGTAAACAGCGAAGGGCGAAACGAAACAGGCAGGATATGCCGGTTATCTCAATAATAGGTTATACCAATGCGGGTAAATCCACGTTATTAAATACATTAACGAACAGCAGTGTTGATGCTGAGGACAAACTCTTTGCAACACTTGACCCTTGCAGCAGACGCCTGCGATTTCCAAAGGAAAGGGAGGTCATTATAACTGATACAGTAGGTTTTATTAATAATCTTCCTTCACAGCTTTTAGATGCATTTTCTGCAACACTCGAAGAATTAGAGGACGCAAGCCTCTTACTTCACGTAGTGGATATGTCCGATCCTGCCTTTAAGGAACAGATCAAAACAGTTAATCTCATTATTTCAAAACTTGAGCTTGATCATATCCCTGTTTTATATCTGTTTAATAAAATGGATCTATTGTCATTTGAAAAGATTGCCGCCTTTGTTCGGGAATATGATGCAATACCGATTTCAGCGATTGACAGGAATTCACTTTCGTCCTTGCTTGAAAGGATTGAAAATATGCTTGAACAAACGATAATTCCATAAAAAAGTCTTGATCTACTCTAATCACTGCTATTAAAATATTAAAAATATATTCTTTTTTTGTTATGTTCAAGATAGTAAACATTTTTTTAATAAACTCAATTAAAGTTCAGGAGGTATTAAAATGAACCTTTTAACAGCCATTAATGGCAGAAGAAGTGTCAGGGGGTATAAACCCGATCCTGTCTCGCGCCAGGAGCTTGAATATGTTGTAAAAAATGCCATTTGGGCACCCAACTGGGGAAATACCCAGCCATGGGAAATTGCCGTTATAGGGCATGATATTGTAAATAATTTATCTGAAGAATTTGTCAAAAAGGTAAAAGCAGGTGAAACAGCCAACCCTGATCTTGATATGCCAAGTGTGTGGCCGGATGTTCATAAAAACCGTTATGTCAGTTTAGGCAGGTCATTATTTACCTCCATGGGCATAGAAAGGGGAGACAAAGAGGCGAGACAGAACCATTATTTTAATATGTACCGTTTTTTTGGCGCTCCAAACGCAATTTATATTTATATGGACAAGGGGATTAACGTACATTACGGTCCATTTGACATAGGAGCATTATCAAATAATATCTGCATGTTAGCCCATGAAAAGGGATTGGGAACCTGTATCCTGGCGTGTGTATCGCATTATCCTGATGTGGTGAGAAAATATATTAATATCCCTGATGACAAAAAAATAGTTATAGGAATTGCAGTTGGTTATCCTGATGAAAATCATTCTTCAGCCAACTTTAAAAGTACACGGGATGAGGATATAATATCCTGGCATGGTTTTTAGAAATTAAAAAAAGGGTATTGTTAATTAAGTATAGCTTTCAGGCAGCCATTCCATTTTGGCATCAAGAGCATCACGAAATACTGGAGCATCTTTTTGCTTTTGCTGTAGCACTTCGACTTCCTTCTGAGCCTGGCCAGGAAATGACAAAACAGGCTGTTGTAGCCTTCAATCGTATATGTCTGCGCCTTTGGTTGCGTGTACTTCTCGTGCGGTACAGAATTTTTGTAAGGTTTCCAAAAATCTGTTATCACTTTTTCTATTTCCATCCCTTAGAGGGCGTCCCACAGTTTTCTGCTGGTTGCTGTGTCGCTATTACCAGGCACGAAGTCGATGTTTTTTTTGCCATTGCGATCAACAGCAACCAATATCCAGCAAAAATTTTTTTTGAGCTAATATATGTATGCATCTCATCCATCTCGACAACTTCCAATGCTGAATAGGAAAAATTTTACTC
>DAOWOC010000060.1 GCA_030642225.1 Deltaproteobacteria bacterium | reverse complement strand
GGATTAGGAATCCTGTGCTCTATCCTGACTGAGCTACGAGGGCAATAATTGTTTGTTGATTGAGTTTGTCTTTGAGTAAAATATCCTTATGAGAATGTCAAGTTAAATTGCTTGTCCCTGTATTAACCAGGGAGATTTCCTGTTTGTCTTAATGCCTCAAAAAGGAGTATTCCGGCAGATGTTGAAAGGTTTATACTTCTGACCTTGCCCATGATAGGTATTTTTACAACATTGTCTGATTGATCAAGGATTTCATATGGAAGACCGCGTGTTTCAGGGCCTAATATGATCATATCATCCGGCAAAAAATTAAAATGGTGATAATATGTTCCCCTCCGGGCGCTTGTAAAAACAAACCGTCTGTCTTTGAAAAATTTTGAAAATTCCTCCCAGGAATTCCAGCAGGTAAGTTTTACATGCGGCCAGTAATCAAGCCCTGCTCTTTTCAGGTATTTATCGCTTAAACTGAACCCCAGCGGCCCTACAAGGTGAAGCTGCAGGTCAGTAGCAGCGCAGAGTCTGGCTATATTCCCTGTATTGGGAGGGATTTCAGGCTGATATAAGACAAGTTCCAGTTGTTTTTTCATAATATATCACGACCATTAAAAATAGAATATTTCGTTATATTTGCCAGCCATTTATGCGTGCCATTACCCTCCTATACTAATCATTGGTCTCATACATTTTTTTATGCATGTCATGTTACCGGTAGCGGGGCGGGACTTTAATAAAGCGGTTTTTCTGATAATAGCTTCAAGATCATTATCCCCTGCGCCCATTCTTATTGGTGAGAGCAGATCAAATTCAATATCATTTAACAGGCATGGCCTTAATTTACCGTCGCAGGTCAAACGTATCCGGTTACAGGTTTCGCAAAAGTGGTGGCTCATTGCGCTGATGAACCCTAATTCGCCAACGCTGTTTTCCAGCCGGTAAAGCGTTGCTGGCCCTTGATGTTTATTAAACTCTTTTTTAATCGGGACAATAGGCCCTAATTCTGTCTTGATTTTATCAATAATTTCATCAACCGCTAAAAAATGTTTTGCCATGAGATGAGCGGCCGGACCAATTGGCATAAATTCTATAAACCTTATATTTAAAGGCATATTCATTGTTAGTGTGGCAAAATCAATTATCTCGTTATCATTTATATCTTTCATTGCTACAACATTAAGCTTTACAGGATGAAATCCCATTTCCATGGATTTAACAATATTATCCCAGACAACCTGAAAAGCGTCCACACCGGTTATACTCTTAAAGATCGCTGGATTCAATGTATCAAGACTGACATTTATTCTTTTAATACCTGCATCCATGAGGTCTTGCAGGTGCTTTCCTAATAAAAGGCCATTAGTCGTAAGAGAAACATCTTTAATGCCGGGGATATCTGCCACATTGCCCATAAACCTTGCAATATCTTTTTTTAGCAGGGGTTCGCCGCCTGTAATCCGAATTTTTTCAACCCCTATATTTGACATTATATTTATAATGCGGAGCATTTCCTCATAACGCATAATTTTTTCATGTGGCTGCCATATGAATTTTGAATGAGGTGCACAATAAAAACATCTTAATTGACACTTGTCGGTAACAGATAATCTAAGATATGTAACCGGTTGTTTATTTTGAGACACTAATTGTTCCATGATTTCCCCTGTAAATTAAAAGTATTTTTTTGATATAAAAAAATAATGATTTAGTCAAGTTGCTTTTTAAAAGAGATAAATCATGATATTAAAATTTTTTTCTTGACTGAAAATGCAAAACATGATTATATAAAATGAAGCTATATTCTATAATCTGAATCATTCTTCAGAATAAATCAAAATGGTGCAAAGTGCCTCTATCCAAACTCACCCGCAGGGAACGGGAAAAACAAAGACAGCATAATGAAATTCTTGACGGGGCATTGGAACTCTTTGCCAAAAAGGGTTTTCATAATGTATCAATGCATGAAATAGCCGGCAAGACGGAATTTGCCATAGGCACGCTTTATAAATTTTTTAATAATAAAGAGGCTCTATATAAGGCATTAATGATCAGAGAATCAAAAAAATTCCACACAGCAATAGGTATGGCTCTTGAAAGTAAAAAAGATCCATATACCAGAATCAGAGATTATGTTAAGGCAAAGAGTGAGGTATTCAGGGATAATATTAATGTGGTGAGATTATATTTTGCTGAAACAAGCGGGGCAAGCTTTAATATAAAATCCGGCCTTGAGAGTGAAATCAAGCAAAGATATGAGATTTCGCTTCAAAAGATAGGTAATGTTTTTAAAGAAGGGATACAAAAGGGTATTTTTAGAGATTTAGACCCTTTTCATCTTGCTGTATCAATTGACAGCCTCAGTAATGCGTTTCTTTTTATGTGTTTGGAAAAACCTGATAAATTCTCCTATGATATGAACCTGGTCCTGCTGGATGAAATTTTTTTCAAGGGGATCGCTGACAGCAATTTTCACTCATTGGGAAAAGACCATAATGATTAATAAAAATTACATATTATCATTCTTTATAATAGTGCTGGCTCTTATTTATAATATATATCCCGATAGGGTGGTTTATGCGGATGAGGAACAAAAGAGCCTGTTAACCCTTGAACAATCCGTTAAAGAAGCATTGCTTAATAATGCTTATATAGCGGCTGCAAGCGAACAACAAAAAGCCGCTGCAAATGAGAACCGGAGCGCCTTGGCAGACCTTTTCCCAAAGGCCATGGCATCATATACCTATACAAGATTCAGGGATAAACCCTTTGCAATCTTTAATGCACAAAATCTCCCTATGGCTGACAGGGATGATATTACATGGGATGTAACACTAATTCAGCCTATTACAGGATATTTGTATCTTATTACAAAGAAAAAGGTCGCTTCCTTAAATCTTGACATGAAGAAAATAGAAAAAGAAGAAACAGTCCTTGAGATTATAAAGCAGGTAAAGACGGCCTATTATAATATTTTATTAAGCAAAAGGTATCTTTATGTTTTAAGAGAAGCTGTTGAACAGCTTGGCGCCCATGTCATGGATGCTGAACAATTCTATGATCAGGGCATGATTGCATTAAACGATCTGTTAAAATCCAAAGTAGCCCTTGCCGAAGTGAGTCAGGATAAAATAAAGGCTCAAAATCAGGTCAGGATGGCTAAATCATTTTTTAATATTACCCTTAAAAGAGATATAAACGCTATTGCAGATATTGAAGATATTAAAAATATTGAGCCTGTTTTCATTGATTTAACTGAATCCTTAACAATGGCAGTGATGAACAGGCCTGAGTTAAAGATTCTTCGTATTCATATGAGACAGGCAGGATTGGCATCCAGACTTGTATACTTTGCAAATATTCCACAGGTTTTACTTTTTGGACAATATAACCGTCATGGAGAAAATTACAAGGCAACACGTAATGAACACGGTAACACACACAACGCTATTTTGGGAGTCAAGGCGGAATGGACCTTTTTTGAATGGGGTAAGTCATTTGCGGATGCCGCAGTATACAAACATAAAAAATTAGCCCTTGCAAGCCAGATAAAAGGGATTGAAGACAGTATAAGACTTGAAGTCAAACAGGCATATCTTGATCTTGAAGTTTCTGAAAAAAATATTGTTACAGCTGAAAACTCCTTGAGTCAGGCCAAAGAAAATTACCGTATAACAAATCTGCAATATCAGCAAAGTACAACAACATCAACCGAGGTACTGGGGGCCAGGACATTTTTAACACAGGCGGAGCTTAATTATTATGGCGCTTTGTATGGCTACATGATCTCGCTTGCAGAGCTTGAAAGAGCTACAGGGAAAAGATAAAGAGGATGAATTATATGAAAAAGATAGATATTAAAGCAAAGAGTACACTTATTATCGGTAGTGTTATCGGGATTTTATTTCTTATAGTAGCCATTAATCTCATCAGATTTATCTTAAAGGAACCTGAGAGAATTCAAGCGGAAGAACGCATTCCTGTTGAAACAACCATTGTCGGCAAAAAAAATATTGCAGTAATTATCAACCAGGTGGGTGAGGTCAGATCACAAATCGAGATTAATGTTTATTCAAAGATCCCGGGCAAGATAATAAAAGAAATATATGTTGAAAAAGGCGATATTGTAAAAAAAGGCGACCGCCTTGCGACCCTTGAAAAAACAATAATAAACGCCAGGGTAAGGCAGGCAAAAGCAGCCGTTGACATGGCAAAGGCTAATCTTGATGTCATTGAAAAGGATTATAATCGTATAGAGTATCTTTATTATCAAAAGGCCGCTGCAAAACAAAAACTTGATCATATCATTGCACAGAAAACAAGCGCTAATGCACAACTCCAACTGGCTTTAGCTGCTTTAAGAGAAGTGGAGATTTATCTGAGGGATCATACCATTTATGCCCCGGCTGCCGGCTATATTACTGATCGTTATGTTGATAAGGGCGCAATGTCATCACAAAAACAGCCTATTGTTCATATATCTTCAAAAGATAATTTTAAAATAATTACTTTTATAACAGAAAAAAATTTTCCTTTTATCAAAAAAGGGCTTAAAGCAGAGATAAAAACGGATGCCCTGCCTGACAGGATATTTTTAGAAGAAATCTCTCTTGTCGCACCATCTCTTGACCCGAGATCAAGGACAGCCAGGGTAGAGGTTCATCTTAAAAATCAGGATTTACCTTTAAGATCAGGGATGTTTACACACATTAAAATTTATCTCCGTGAAAAAGAGGCATTGGTCGTCCCGCGTGATGCCCTTAATCTATTGCCAGGCACAGGGGTTTATTATGTTTTTATAGTTGAACAAGGCATAGCAATATTAAAAAATTTAAAAATCGGCATCAAACAAGGGAATTATGTTGAGGTGCTTGAGGGGCTGAATGGCGGAGAAACGCTTGTTGTAAATGGCCAGAACCGTTTAAAAGACGGAGTCCGCATAATTAATTCCGAACAAGAAGGGAACATGAAATGAAACTCCCTGATTTTGCAGTAAAGCAACCAATAACAATACTGATGCTGTTTATGGCGTTTATTATAATCGGCATAATTTCCCTTACAAAATTAAACATTGATATGTTTCCGGAAATTGAGCCGCCTGTTATTTCCATCCTTACCACCTGGCCAGGGGCAAGCGCTTCGGATATTGCATCTGAAGTTACGGAAATTATTGAGGACAGGATGAATGATGTCAGTAATCTTGATACCCTTGCATCCAAATCACTTGACAATCTTTCTGTTGTCTCATGTAAATTTGATTGGGGGACTGACCTTGACAATGCAGCAAATGATATAAGGGACAGGCTTGAACTTGCCAAAAGGGAACTTCCAAGGGATGTTGAGACCCCGATGATTTTTAAATTCAGCAGTTCCATGGCGCCTATTCTGTTTTTTACTATAGCCGGTGATAAAACCTGGCCAAGACTTTATCATCTTACTGACAAGATGATCGCAGATGAATTAAAAAGGGTTCCCGGCGTTGGAGCGATGGAGATATATGGAGGTCTAAGACGCAGGATTAATGTATATTTTGATCTTAAAAAGATAGAGGGGTTTCGTCTTTCAATCCCTCAAATAAATAGAATTTTAGCTGCTGAAAATCTTAATTTGCCTTCAGGAACTATAGATACAGGCTCTAAAGAATATTTTGTACGCGTCCCGGGAAAATATAAAAGCATAGATGAACTTAAGGGGACAATAATCGGGTTTTATCAGAAAAGGCCTGTTTATTTATATGATGTGGCAGAGGTTGAAGATGCATTCAAGCCCCAGGATATAAATGGCTGGGGGGATGGGGAAAAGGCCCTTGTCGTTATCCTGAAGAAACAGGCAGGAACAAATACTATTAATGTTATTAACGGCATAAAGGCTAAATTGAAAAAAATTCAAGATGATCTCCCATCAGATGTCAGAATTAATATAGTATCCGACAGCTCAGAGGATATCCTGAAATCTGTAAAAAATTTAAGAAGAACCCTTTTCTGGGGCATAGTTTTTATAATACTTGTAACGCTTGTTTTTTTGAGAAGATTAAGGACAGCATTAATTATATCATTAACCATACCTTTTTCCCTGATTATATCCTTTATTTTACTCTTTTTATCAGGCTATACAATAAATCTTGTCTCACTTTTATCGCTTGCTATTGCCTCAGGTATAGTGGTTGATAATGGGATTGTTGTTCTGGAAAATATATTTCGCCACATAGAAGAAGGCGGCAAGGTGAAATCAAGCTCTATATTCGGTGCAAGTGAAATGGGCATGGCAATTACTGCCTCTACCATGACCACAGTTATCGTATTTTTGCCCCTGATGTTTTTAACCGGCCTCCCGGGTATTATCTTTAAACAAATGGGTTTTGTCATTGTAGCTACCTTGCTGGCCTCCCTTTTTACCGCGCTTACAATAACCCCTATGTTATGTTCTAAATGGATAAAGGCCACACCAGATGTTTTAAGAAAAAGGGAAGGAATAATAGGCACTTATTATAACCGCTCAGAGGCCTTTTTTGAAATGCTTGATGATGGTTATTCAAGATTGCTTAAATGGTCACTGAATCACAAGGCTGTTATTATAATTCTATCCCTTGCAATTTTTTTAAGCAGTCTCTCTTTTTTGCCTTTTTTATCTACCGGCTTCATGCCAAAGGTAGATTCAGGAAATGTAAGCGTTAATTTTCGTCTGCCGGAAGGTACAAGG
>DAOWOC010000022.1 GCA_030642225.1 Deltaproteobacteria bacterium | reverse complement strand
TTTACAATTTTAACATCAAAATCATCCCTGTCCGCAATAAGTCTGAAATCCTTATCATTAAATGCATTAATACAATGAAACAATGTTATATTAGGCTTAAAATCTTTTCCCATTATACTCAATTTTAATTCCTTATATTTTGATTAAAAACTAACAATTTTGTAATATAAACTAAACAAATTCAACATTTTTGCATAAATATATCGAATTGTGAAAACTATTGTTTTTTTCAACACTTGTCAAGATAAAATAAATATGTATATCATATTGATATATTTATTTTTAAAATACCGCAAAGGATGAAAAATGGGGAAATCAAAAAAATATAAACCTCTTACCGCAGGTGATTGTGTAACAACATTTTTAAAAAGCAATAGATATTTAAAACGGGTCAGGGATCATTCTCTATGGAAACAATGGGACGAGTGTTTGCCTGAATCCATAACACAAGGGGCCAGACCATATTCTTTTAAAAGAAAATGCCTGACAATAATAGTTGAAAATCCAGTACTTGCCAATGAACTCTATCTCCAAAAAGATATACTGATTAAGGCAATCAATAAGGCAACCGGCAAAAAAGATGTTAATGACCTCAAGATTAAGGTCGGTGCACTACCTGATATCCGTGAACCATCCAGATATTATCCAAAAAGGATTATCCCCAGGGTTGATCAGGCAACACTTGATAACATTTCAGATAAGCTGAATATTATAAAAGATGAAGAACTAAGGGCAACATTTAGAAGAATTATCCGCAAACATTATGGCCTTGTGCCTGATAAACCATGAGCATCTCATCTGAATAAACCCCGGGCGAATTACAGATATAAAAAGGTTCGGCTATTTCAAGACTGGCACTGCCGCCATTTTTAGCAAGGCAAAATATTAATTTCGCAGGATTACCGGGATATGCGTAAACAGGAATTATTTTTTCTATATTAAAATATTCCTCATCCATAATTTTAAAAAGCTCTTTAGCCCTTTTCGCTGTATATATTATTGCAAGATATCCATCCTGTTTCAGAAGATATCTTGCTGCTTTGACAACACTTTTTAAAGACCCTTTGAGTTCATGGCGCGCTATGGCCTTTTCAGAATCAGGGTTGAGGCGAGTTGCCCCTGCTTTTCCAAATGGGGGGTTGGAAATCACTATATCGGCAAATCCAGGCTTGAAAAATAGATGTGCGAGCCTCATATCCCCGCAAATAATATCAATTTGTTGAGCAAAATTATTTAATCTTATATTTTCCCTCGCAATTTTTGCCAGTTCCGGCTGTATTTCAAGACCATATAATTTAATGCCGGGCTTTTGGACAGCAAGGAGTAGTGAAACGATCCCGCAGCCTGTTCCAAGATCAACAGCCACATTACCTGTCAGGGATTCACAAAAGGATGCAAGAAGCACAGAATCCACGGAAAAACGGTATCCCCTGCCCTGTTTCAGATCGTTTAAAGACCCTGTTTGCAAAGGTATTATGCCTCAGGCATTAAATCATGCAAAACAAGACCTGTGGGTGCCTTTGGATAAAAATACGTTGATTTCCTCGGCAGCACAAGACCTTTTGCCGTAACGCTTTCCAATTCCTCAAGGCTTGTAGGATTCATAATAAAACATATCTCAGCCTCTCCTTCAGTCACCTTCTTAAGGGCATCCGACCCTGAATGCTCATAAAAAATATTATCATGATCATCAAAATCATTTTCATCCATGCCAACAATTTTCTTAAAGATCAATTCAGTCAGCAGAATCACATCAAGGCTGCGCAAGGCCACAGGAACATCTTGTAATTCCTTAATCTTATCAGGCAGACATTTTAATTTTAAGATCAGATATTCATTACTGTCTTTTTGGGATATTCCTATGCTAAAACCCTTTTCTCCTAACATTACAACCTCTTTATTCAGTTGCTCAGGGGTTGTTTTGTCCTTATGAAAGACAGAGATATTAAAAAAATGGGCAAGAGCGGCCTTTGTCTTACCTTGTCCTGCCATTGGCCAACTCCTGAAAAGTCTGTGAGTCGGAAGGATGCTCAACCCTTTTTGTGCGGAATTGCATAAATACATAAGCACATTATTAAAGGCCGCATCAGGCCCGGCATCTTTATAAAAAGATCGCATTTTATCTCTATATGCAAGGGCTGTCTCATATCTGTGATGACCATCGGCTATAATAATATCTTTTTCACTAAAAACCCCCTGAACCTGGCTGATAATATCAGGGGCATCAATAGCACTGAATTCCTGTTGCAGCCCGGCATGATCCCTGAATGTACAAATGTGCTGTTTTTTTTCAGCTGAAACAATGGCCTGCATTATCCTGTCCTCATTATCCGTATAAACGCCAAATACAGGGCTGAATTGAGAGCCAGAGGCAGTCATAAGCTTTAAGCGGTCACTCTTTACCGCAGAAAAAGTCCTTTCATGCGGCCTTATTATTCCTTTATCAAATGGTTCAAGCCTTACAGCCGCCATAACACCCGACCTTGTAATCTTACTCCCATCCTGATCAAGAAAAGTAGTTTTAAGGCAATAAAGGCAAGGGATGTGGGCCTTTTGCAATACACCTTGTTTGAGCCATTTATAATATGCCTCTGCACCATTTTCATACCGGCTCTGACCAGTTTTATCATCAGAGTCATCAAGAGGCAGCACAAGATTGACCATATTATTTGCATGAGAGCCCTCAAATTTCTGTCTCATCTGCGATGATATAACATCATACGGAGGGGTAACAATTTTGTGTAATTCACCGGACAGCGCCTTATTAAAACAAATTCCATTAAATGCCGATACAGTTGCCATTTTATAAACTCCAAATTTTTTTGGCAATTTAAACACAATGTCATTAACTTAACAAATAAATTTATAATAAATATCAAAAAAAAATTTAAAATATCACAGGATTGGCATTATTGACAAATGAATATATTGATGTATAAATTAGATATAATAATAAAATATTAAGATAGAGATAAATATTAAGATAGAGATAAATATATTAGATAGAGATAAATCAATGAAAAAAAATATCATTATTTCAAAATTCATATGCAATTTTATATTTATGGGCCTTGCCATTATTATATTGGCAACAATTGGATGCGACAGTAACGGAAGCAATGGTAGCGGCTTCTTTTTTATTCACCATAACAATGACAGTGATGATGAGCCTGCTGCTGACGATGAAATTCAGACAACATTTTCAATAAGCGGAAGCATTTACACTTCATCCAACACAGCAGTTGACAGTGATGTTAATGATCAGTTTGCAACATATATATCAAATGATACATTTCCAGATGCACAGGATATTATAAATCCTGTCACACTTGGCGGATATGTTAATGTTGCGGGTTATGGGGAAACAGGAAGATCATTTGACGCCGGAGACCAGTTTGATTGCTTTAAGGTCACCCTTTCAGCAGGTCAGACCACATCACTTTATATCTCGGACTATAACCCTGAAAACACTACAGAGTGTGATCTTGATCTTTATTTATATCCTGCTGTTAATCCTGACATTCACGATCCAATAGATTCTTCCGCAGGAGTATCTGACAGTGAATCATTAACCATTGAAAATCCAGGCGATTATATTATTTTAGTAAAAGCTTATTATGATTCAAACACATATTATGGCAGCGCATCAAACTATACCCTTACCATTGGCCAGATATCAACAGCCAATAATAATAGAAATCTGCGTGTTAGCAGCGAATTTGTCTTAGATGAAGTAATCGTCCGGTTTAAAAACAGAATATTGCCTGCTAATACAGATAATTCTCCTGCCTCGCTTGCATCATCCCTTGGTATGAGACATAAAGCCGGCGACATGGACAGGCCAATGCTGCTTACATTTAAGAATAAAGCACAAAAGGCCAAGGCATTTCAAATACTTGGCATGTCAGACTTAAAGCATGGTATTAATGGTTTGCAATCAAATAACCCGGCCATAAAGCACAAGACAGAGACACTGCAAATCATTAAATCGCTTTGTAAACGCTCTGATATCCTTTATGCAGAGCCCAATTACATCCGCAAACCATTTATAACCCCTGATGACGAATATTATCCCCTGCAAACACATTACCCATTGATTAATCTGCCCCAGGCCTGGGATATTACTCAAGGCTCAGGCATAATTGTTGCGATTATTGATACAGGCGTGATCATGAATCATGCGGACCTTGCCGCAAATATCCGCAGTGATGGATATGATTTTATAAATGATTCAACCAATGCCATGGACGGCGACGGTATTGATCCTGATCCGGATGATCCTGGTGACAATGCACAGGGAGGCAGTTCATTTCACGGTACCCATGTTGCCGGAACTGTGGCTGCTGTAACAAATAATTCAACAGGTGTCGCCGGTGTTGCATGGTCATCTGAAATAATGCCTCTCAGGGTGCTTGGACAATCAGGAGGGACTAATTATGATATTGCCCAGGCAATATATTATTCTGCACGGCTTACAAATGATTCCAATAGTCTGCCATCTCAAAAAGCCGACATTATCAATATGAGCCTGGGCGGTGGAGGTTATTCCCAGACCATGTATGATGCCTGCGATGCAGCTCGAAATGCAGGCGTTATTATTATTACCGCGGCCGGCAATGACTCAAGCAGCCAGTTAAGCTACCCTGCGTCCTATAATGGGGTTATTTCAGTCTCCGCTGTTGGCATGGACTCAAAACTTGCGCCTTATTCAAATTTTGGCAACATGGTAGATGTGACTGCGCCGGGAGGCGATATGTCAGAAGATCTTAATGGAGACGGCTATCCTGACGGCGTTCTTTCAACCTGTGGAGATGATTCATCAGGGAGCATTAAACAGGTTTACCGTTTTTACCATGGCACATCAATGGCCTCACCACATATGGCAGGCGTGGCAGCCCTGATGAAATCAATTAATCCTGCATTAACCCCTGATGGACTTGATGCACTCCTGACATCCGGTCTAATAACCACAGATATTGGAGACGCTGGAAGGGATGATTATTATGGTTATGGTTTGATTGATGCTTATAAGGCGGTCATTGCATCACAATCAGGTTCTGTTCCAACAGGCATTAAGGTAAACCCTGAATTTCTTGATTTTGGAAATATTGCTACAAGCACCACTATTATTGTTGAAAAACAGGGAACTGATCCATTGAGCGTTGATCAAATATCAGATGATGCAGACTGGCTGACTGTTACAGCAACAGATGTAGATGCTGATGGATTTGGGAAATATAATGTAAGCATTAACAGGACAAACCTTGCAATCGGGAATTATACAGCCATAATAACCATTACCGGCTCTGATACCAGTATAAAAACCATATCAGTTACCATGAGGGTGGAATATCCCGATACCATGGGTGATGCAGGATTTCACTATATACTGCTTGTGGACAAGGAGACACTTGATACTATTGCCCAGGTGGAGGTCAATGTTTCACAAGGAGTTTACAACTATACCTTTACAGATATTTCTTCAGGGGAGTATTTGATATTTGCAGGCACTGACCTTGACAATGATATTATTGTAGGCGATGCAGGAGAAGCACTTGGCGCATATATATCTTTGGATCAACCAAGTCTTATAAACGTATCAAAAGACATTTCAGGTCTAAACTTTAATACAGGTTTTAATGTTAACCTGCCAGTGAGCCAGGCGCTCCAAAATGAGGATATAATAAATAATAAAAGACCTGTTATCCGTCGGTTAACACAGCCAAAACAAATAATAAAATAAATCATGCAACAATTATTTTTAATTTTTTCTATAATGTTTTTATTCAGTTCATGCGGATGCTCTTATAATATCCATGACAATGGTGATAGGCATGCAAAAGTTGAGGTCATTACAAGAGGAAATATGTGTAAAAATACAGAGTCCTCTGCATCAGCAAGATGGATTGATAACAGCCTGCAATTGGCTGATGTGTATAAACAGATCAATAAAAATAGTATCGGTTTACTAGATATTCCTGTCCCTGAAATAGATTTTTCCAACTTTGCTGTTCTCGTAATCATGATGGGGCAAAGACCCACCGGAGGATTCTTTTTAAATATCAGAGATGAAAAACCTGTGATAGATAAAGATAAACTGATCCTGTATATAGATTGGATTAAACCGCCCAAAGGGGCTGTTTTGTCACAGATGATTTCAAGCCCTTATCTAATGCTGAAGTTAAAAAAACAAGGATATTCGCAAATACATGTATTGGATCAAAATAAACAATTGCGGATTAAAATAAATATAAAGATAAATTAATAATATCAAAGTGAGGATATCATGCATTATGACGGTTTTATAATCAGGCCACCAAGCGAGGCTGACAGTGTAATCTTGCAGGCAACAGTAGGTTGCTCGCATAACAAATGCACATTCTGCGCTGCTTATAAAGATAAGCGATTCTCCATTAAAAAAGACGAGATCATCCTTGAAGATATAAAATATGCAGCTCAAAATTTATCAATGTTAAAAAGGGTCTTTATCTGCGATGGTGATGCGTTAATTATCCCGCAAAAAAGGCTTATATGGATACTGGAAAGGATAAGAGAACACCTTCCATGGGTCAGGAGGGTGGGTGTTTATTCAAATACAAAAAGCATTAAAAGAAAAACAGATGATGAATTAAAGGAACTGAAAAGCCTGGGGCTTGGCATAGGCTACCTTGGTGTTGAAAGCGGGGATGATGAAACGCTTTTGCGGGTCAACAAAGGAACTACCGCTTCCAATACAATCCTGCAGGGCAGAAGACTTAAAGAGGCAGGGATAAAGGTCTCTGTGTCAGTACTTCTTGGCATTGCCGGCACAAAAAGAAGCCTCATACATGCAAAGGTAACCGGAGAATTGCTCTCTGCCATGGACCCTGACTATATCGGCGCACTTACTGTAATGGTTCTTCCGGGAACTCCTTTGTTTGAAGAACAGGAAAAAGGCGCATGGATATTACCTGATACCACTGGTATGCTTAAAGAACTAAGAGAGATGATATTATATACAAATCTTTCAGGCGGGCTTTTTTTCTCAAATCATGCATCAAATTATATCCCTATAAAGGCACGGCTGCCAAAGGATAAGGAAAAATCAATACACCTGTTAGACAAAGCGATTAACGGCGAGATACCGCTTAAACCAGAACATATGCGGGCGCTGTAAAAATACAGGAGGGACAAAAGCCGGGGCTAATTCCCGCCCCACCCGAGTTTAGTGCGTAATATCTGAAAGTAGTCTTTAAAAGGTGACTGAATAAACCTGAACTTGAGTGGTGAACGGCGGATAACAATCCTGTCTTCAGGTTTCAGCTCCTTGCCGACCTGGCCATCGCCGGTAAGCCTGAGATTCATTACCTTGGGATCAAATGTCACCTCAATCGTGGAATTATCAGATACAAGGATCGGACGATTACTCAAGGTAAAGGGACATATCGGCACGATCAGGATTGAAGGAACAAGAGGATGGACTATGGGACCGCCTGCTGCAAGATTATATGCTGTTGAACCTGTCGGGGTGGCAACTATAAGACCGTCCCCCCTGAATGATGATAAAAACTGACCGTCCACATATACGCTAAAATCTATAACCCTTGCAAGATAACTCCTGTTTATAACAACATCGTTTAACACATCAAAACAGGCCGTTTTTCGATCATCCTCCATTATTTCTGCCCTGAGCATAGTCCTGTCAATAGCCTCATATTGTTCATTAAGCACTAAATTCAGGGCATCAAAGGTCTCCTCTAAGCTTATTTCCGTGAGAAAACCAAGTGTGCCGGTATTTATCCCGAGAAGCGGAACCTGCCTGCCTGCAAAATTTCTCGCAGCGCTTATAAAGGTTCCATCACCTCCCAGAACTATTACAAGATCAAACTCTTCATGCCTTGTCGTATTATTATAAAGACCGGTATGGTGTTCTTCTTCCCCCGGGTTGGGGAATATCATTGAGTTTATTTTTTTTTGCTCAAGCCATTTGATTATTTCATTACCAAGGTCAAGGGATTTTTTATTCTGCTTATAAATTATCCCGACCATGTTAATTTTTTTTGCATACTCAGCAGTCACTAAAAAAGACTCCCTTACAGGCGCTTTATTATATTTTTAAAAGATCAGGAAAATTTTTATCAAGTGTTTTATTCCATGAATCAACCTTATCCTTTGTCTGCTCCATAAGGCCTGATATATCGCCACAAATAGTAATAGTATTGATCTTGTCACCCTGCTCAATACTATCCACAACCTTTTGATCGTCAGTACTGATAACCTCCCCAAAAATTGTATGCTTATTATCCAGCCAGTCCGTTGGAACATGTGTAATAAAAAACTGGCTGCCATTAGTGCCAGGGCCTGCATTAGCCATGGAAAGTCTTCCAGAATTATCATGCTGCAAATCCGGGGTACACTCATCTTCAAACCTGTAACCAGGCCCGCCGGTTCCACTACCGAGAGGGCACCCGCCCTGAATCATAAAATCAGGTATAACACGGTGAAATTGCAGATTATTATAAAAGCCACGTTTTACAAGATTAATAAAATTAGCTACAGTGCAAGGGGCCTTGTCATCAAAAAACCGTAAATTAATATTTCCCTTAGATGTTTCAATCGTTGCGGTTAACTCATTATTATTGTTCATACCCTCTCCCTTTTAAATATTTTTATAAAAATTGATAAAAACAACTAACCATAAATATGAATAAATTACAATTGGGATATTAAAATATCCATGAAGAATAAGTTGTCAAGTAAATTTAACTGTCATGAAAATGATGAATTTATCAGAGATTAAAATATTCCAAGTCAAACGCACATAGATATTTTGATAAATACCTGATATTATAGTAGATATTTTCCAAGACTTTTTGTTAATTTTATAATAAATTTTGGCAACTATAACCAAGGAATTATCTCTGCCGGAAGTATCTGGAAAAAAGTTGTTCATGGTCAGGTAAAAGCTAAAGAGAAATCAAATGAGATCACAGCAATTTTCCATTTATTAAGGCTCCTTGACATATCAGGATCTATAATAAGTATAAATGCTATGGTAATACAGCAAAAGATTGCTCAAACTATCATTAAAAATAATGGGGATTATGTCCTTACTGTAAGAGAAAACCATAAGACGCTTTATGATGATACAGTCTTATTTTTCAAAGAAATGGAAAGC
>DAOWOC010000109.1 GCA_030642225.1 Deltaproteobacteria bacterium | reverse complement strand
GGTGAATCACAGTTATATGGAACTGTTAAATAATGTCTGGCTTGTTGACGGTATTATTGAGGCTGAAAAACAGGGGTTTGATGCCGCAATTATTGGATGCGGCAATGATCCTGCTCTTCAGCAGGCAAGACAGGCAGTAGATATCCCGGTAATAGGCCCTACTGAAGCTGCAATGCTTATTTCTTTAACCCTTGGCCATAAAATCGGTGTAATCACTGTAACAGATGAACTTGTTCCTTTATTGGAGCGCAATATCAGAAATTATGGGTTTGAATGGAGGGTTATAAATCCGATCAGAATCTATTCGCTTAAAGATGATCCATTAGAGAGCCTGCTTGAATTATTTCTTGAGCCGCACATAATCAATCCTGTTTTTGATACTATTTGCAGGGAATGTATTGCAGACGGGGCAGAGGTTATAATCCCTGCTTGTTGTGCGCTCAGCCCGGCAACATCCCTTTTGAATTACAAAGAAGTTCCAGACACAGGCGTGCCTGTTATTGATATTACCCAGGCTTCAATAAAATTTGCCGAGATGCTAATTGATCTTAAGCGAACGACAGGCCTTCAAAAGAGCCAAAAAAGCTGGTATAAATCCCTTGCTCCAAATGCAAGAGACCTTTTAAGAGAAATGGCAAGGGAACAGGATTAAACAGTTTACGGTTGAAAAAACTGACAACTGACAACTGATAATTGACAACTGATAACTGATAACCGAATAACGCAGATAATCAAAATAAATAATATAAATCAAAAAGTTGAATTATTTATCATCAGCAGCCTTAAAAAGCATTGTTGATGGATCAAAAAGTAATGTCAGGTTATTTACTATATCACCTTTTATCACCTCTGCATGTATATCTTGCTGGGTTGTGTTAAGCTGAACAGCAAGACTGAAAAAATCCTCAACATTTGAAAATGGTATTAATCCGGCATTTCCATCAGGAGGATTTTCATGACGATGAGTATTAATACTGAACCATGCTGAAAGGGAAAATTTCTGTGCAAATATTTTTAAGGCATCAATATCTTTTTTAATATCATCATGTGAAAAATCAAGGCCATCAATTAAAATCACCTGTGGTTTAAATATGCCCTGTTCAATAATATCGGTTAATCTTTCCTCAAGTTTCGGCACAGTAAAATTATCAACATTAAAGGTCATTATAAATCTGCGAGGCATCATTGTTTCCCAAAGATCATCCCTTTCCTGTTCCGTGACCGAAAATGCCAATTTATCAAACGATTCCCTGTACCGCGTACAGATCTTATCCACCGGGTCATTAAGGCTGATATGTAAAACATTTTCTTTTTTATAAAGATAGCCTATGGCTACCTGAACCATAAAAGCGGTTTTTCCGACCCCTGCCCTGGCCATTACACAGCCAAATTTTCCAACAGGAAGTATATCGTCATCCTCGCCCCCTGAGATATTAACAAATTGATTCAGGATATTTTTTAAATCAAACATAATGATTTCCCTTTTTTAAATATTTATTGCTATTTTCAAGCATCAAATTGCTATTTTTCAGATTCCCTGGCCTTCTTCTCCAACTCTTCCGCAAGTTTATCAGGGACCTTTTTATATAACTTAAATTCCATGGTAAATTGAGCCTTGCCCTGGGTGGATGATCTTAAAACCGTTGAATAACCGAACATTTCGGAAAGCGGCACCTGTGCCTCAATGGAAGATATATCCCTCTCATCCTGTGTACCGATAATCATACCTCTTCGCTGATTCAAAGAGCTCATCACTGCTCCCTGATACTCGACAGGTGTTTCCACTACAACCTTCATAATCGGTTCAAGTATAATTGGAGATGCCTTTTTATAGGCCTCGATAAAAGCCCCCCTTGCTGCTGCCTGAAAAGCCATGTCAGAAGAATCCACAGCATGTGACTGTCCGTCATTAATTAGTACTTTTATACCAGTTATGGGATAACCCAGTTTAAATCCTTTTTTTAAACACCGCAAAAATCCCTTTTCACATGCGCTTATAAACTGTGTTGGTATGGCGCCTCCGACAATCTTATTTTCAAATACAAACTCTTCACCTTTGACAGGTTCCATATAACCCGCTATACGTCCAAACTGGCCAGCACCTCCGGTCTGTTTTTTATGTGTATAATTAAAAAGAGCCTGTTTTGTAATAGTCTCCCTGTATGCTACCTTTGGGATTCCGATTTCAAGCTTGACACTATATTCTCTTCGCATCCGTTCAATATAAACCTCAAGATGCAGCTCTCCCATACCGGAAATCAGTGTATCTCCGGTTTCTTCACTTGTAAGTACTCTAAAGGTGGGATCTTCCTTTGTAAAACGCGCAATTGCCTTGGACATTTTAACCCTTGCATCATTATCCTCAGGAAAGACAGCAAGGGATATAACCGGTTCCGGAACATACATTGACATCATGGAAAGAGATAAGCCCGGAGCTACAAATGTGTCTCCTGAAGCACAATCAATTCCGAAAAGCGCCCCAATATAACCCGAAGGCATGGAATCAATATCTTCCATCTGGTCTGCGTGCATCCTGACAAGTCTCCCGACCTTTACCTTTTGCCCTGTTCTTACATTAACAATAGTATCGCCCTTTGAGACAGTACCCTGATAAATACGAACATAGGTAAGCTGGCCATATGGGCCATTTTCAAGTTTAAAAGCAAAAGCAACAAGGGGTTTATCAGGGTCAGAAGATAAAACAACCATATTCTCTTGTTTTTCTGTATCAATCGCCTGATTTTCCACATCAAGAGGGCAAGGCAGAAGCTTGTTTATTCCATCAAGAAGAAGCTGGACACCTTTATTCTTATATGCTGATCCAATAAAAACAGGCGTGATATTTCGTGAGCATGTTGCATGCCTGATACTATTATAAAGCAAATCTTCAGTTACATTATCCTCAAGTGCAGCCTCCATTAAATCATCAGAAAACATTGAAACAGTATCAATCATTTCCTCTCTTTTTGCCTCAGCATCTTTGACTAATGATTCAGGAATTTGCTCTATGCGAATATCTTCTCCATTTTCTCCATCAAAATAAACAGCCTTCATGGCAATCAGATCTACAACTCCTGAAAAGTCAGCCTCAAGACCGATTGGGATTTGCATTAAAACAGGATTATGTTTCAACTTTTCTTTAAGGGCCCCTGCAACATTAAAAGGATTGGCACCGTTTCTGTCACATTTATTAATAAAGGCTATGCAAGGCACATTATATCTTGCCATCTGCTGATTAACAGTTATGGTCTGTGACTGAACGCCTCCAACTGAACAAAGAACCAGCACAGCGCCATCCAGCACCCTTAAAGAACGTTCTACTTCAATTGTAAAATCAACATGCCCGGGGGTATCAATTATATTAATCTCATGACCCTGCCAGCTGGTATATGTAGCAGCTGACGCAATAGTTATACCGCGTTCCTTTTCAAGCTCCATGAAATCCATGGTAGCGCCCACCCCATCCTTACCCTTAACATCATGGATCGCATGTATGCGTCTTGTATAAAAAAGTATACGTTCTGTAAGCGTTGTCTTGCCAGCATCAATATGTGCGCTTATACCTATGTTCCTTATTTTCCGAATATCCTGTTCCACCCGTTGCATCCTTTATCTGTTTTTTAATGATCCAAAAATGATACTTAATATTATTCAAAAATAAAAAAACCCCTTCTATTTTAATAAATCAAGATAGGGATTTATGTATACCTTTTATTTTTTTAAAATGAAAACAACTATGTGGATAAGGGTCTTTTGTCAAGTTATATTTGACTATCTTGTACGAATTTATCATATTTTAAAGATCAAACAGATTTAAAATCTATGTTGTTTAATCTTTTTTCAGGAACAATAGTTGATATAAGTTCTTTAACTGATTCAATATCAGCTGACTCAAAGAGCTTTCTTTCATCCGGTTCATTATTCCCTGATGTTTTAGGGGTACAGGATAATACAATATGCCCGCCTGCCTCAAACGATGCCATGTCTCCCTTTTTCCATTTTCCGGTCAATCTTCTTTTATCCCTTAATAAAACAAATATCCTGAATTGATTATCCTGCATCGTTGTTATTATATTTTCAGTATGATAAATATTATCAATCTCATGCCAGCTTTGTATTATTCTATCCACCGCCCCTGCGGTCCTGTTTTTTGATGACCCTTCAACAACATAAACAGGCAGATAATAATAAGGTTGTGAAACATTAAGGTTATCTTTTTGATAGATAATATCTTCATCCTTAATACTGATTTTTTCAATTGGCAATGATTCTGTAAAAATCTGCATATGCTCATGATTTTTAATAGATGCGCCGGCCAGACAATTAAAAACCGCTCTGAAGATACCTTCTGTGCAAAATACAAAATCATTTAAAACAAGAGGGATTTTTTTATGGTACTGCTGTCTCCTGTGCTCCAGGCTCATTAAGGTAAAATGATTATTGGTAATATACGCAAAGTTAGCGCCGGCATAATAGGTTTCATTGGCAAGAGATATGGGCAATAAGATCTCATTAGGGTTCTGGATATCGATATTGGCCTTGCACAGATAACAAGGCTTTTGATTTTCATCAAGATTAACCAAAATCCTCTTTTCTTTTTTTTCGGAAATAACCCCTCTTTTAATAAGTAATTTATGATTTTTTCTGAGTTCTCTGTCAGGATTCCACTGCAGGCAAAAGGTTATGCCTGTTTTATGATCAAAAAAATGTTTTTCTTCTCTGCCTTTATATTTTAAAGGATCTGCTAACACAAACCCGCTTTCAACCTGCTGACGATATAAAGCCATAAGCGCATAAGCAAGTCCCTGATGCGTTTTAAGATGATTCAGGCGATCAAGAATATATTCTTTTTTTTTTATTGAAGAGCCTGCAATCCTTTTAAAAATCTCTTTATATTCTTTATTATATGTATTCAACTTTCTGACTCATATTATTTGTTTTGATTATCTGCATTTCGTGGTTGTTCCATACATGATTTACGGTTGCCGGTTCACAGTTTACAGTTTTTTCAACCGTGAACCGATAACTGTAAACCGTAAATTCTAAAACAAACTGGT
>DAOWOC010000170.1 GCA_030642225.1 Deltaproteobacteria bacterium | reverse complement strand
ATTCTGGTTTTAAAGCCAAAGCCATTGCAATAATAATCCTCTGTCTTTGGCCGCCGCTGAATTCATGGGGATACCTGTTAATGATATCATGTCTGAGCACTACGTCACTGAGTAAATCAAGGAGACTGTTATCAAGCTCTTTTCTGGTTAAGGAGTCATGGATCAAAAAAGGCTCGCTTAATGTCTGTTTTATTGTTTTTTTCGGATTGAGTGATGCAAAAGGATTTTGAAAAATTATTTGTATCCTTCTTCGGATTTTTTTAAGATCATTGGAATTAAAATTTAAAATATTTTTCTCTTGAAAAAATATCTCACCGGAAGATGGGGGTTCAAGACAAAGAATTATTTTACCGAGGGTTGTTTTGCCGCAACCAGATTCACCAACCAGTCCAAGAGTTTCCCCCTTAAACAGATTGAGATCAATCCCGTCCAGCGCCCATAATTTTTGTTTACCGGTTCCCAAAAAACCATGACTAACAGGATAATATTTTGTAAGATTTCTAATACTTAAAAAAAATTCCCGATTATTCATTATGTATTAAACCTGATCATATTTAAAACAACTTACATAATGGCCATTCGCACATAATTTTAAATGCGGATCATCATGAAAACATCTATCAAAGGCATGAGCGCACCTGTCATTAAATGAACACCCTGATGGCAGATTATTAAGTTCCGGAACAATCCCTGGAATAGTTCTTAAGCGTTTTACATCACCTGAAACAGACTCTTGGTAACCAGGGATAGAATCAAGGAGACCAATGGTATATGGATGCATTGGAGATTCAAAAAGGGTATTAATATCTGTTTGTTCAACAATTTTACCGGCATACATAACAGCAACCATCTGCGCCATCTCGGCAACCACAGCAAGATCATGAGTTATAAGCATAATGGAAGCATTATACTTATCCTTTATACTGTTCATTAAATTGATTATCTGGGCCTGGATAGTAACATCAAGCGCGGTTGTAGGTTCATCCGCTATAATAAGCCCTGGATTACAACATAAGGCCATTGCTATCATAACCCGTTGGCACATACCGCCGCTCATTTGATGGGGATAATCATCTATGCGTATCTCAGGGGCAGGAATCCCTACATCACGAAATAATTCTATACCCTTATCCCTTGCATCATTAGCTGAAAAATCTTTATGGAGCAAAAGTATCTCTGTTATCTGTTCACCAACCTTTAATACAGGATTAAGAGATGAAACAGGCTCCTGAAAAATCATTGCAAGCCTGTTTCCACGAAGCCTTTGCATCTCCTTTTTTTTCATCTTTAAAAGGTCCTGGCCTTCAAAAATTATCGAACCTGAGATAATATTACCCGGTTCGGCAACAAGTCCCATAATCGACAGGGCTGTCACGCTCTTACCGCACCCTGATTCACCTACAAGACAAAAGGTTTCACCTTGATTTATGTTAAAACTTATACCATCAACAGCAGGAAAAACACCGCGCTCAGTGGAAAAATATGTCTTAAGTCCATTGACTGATAAAATATGGGGATAATTTATATGCTTTTTCATTTTAACATCTTCAGGCGCGACCAGCGTTTTATAAAACCCAATACCCCGTCGTCCCGACATTTTAATTCCTCAAGACGGGACAGTTGCCATTCTTTACCCTGCTTACTGTCTAAAGCAATTTTAAGACAGTCTTTAAGATAACTGCATGACTGGCATTCGGAATTTGGCCCCCTGATAATGTCATCATCCTGCGGTAAAACCTTTTGAAGATCACCGAAACATAAAGGCTTAATTGAATCATTATTTAATTTTCCCAAATCCATAATTATAATATAATATCAGAGATGTTTTTAAGAGACAATCTTAATAAAATAACCTGAAAATGGATTCTGAAATGACATACACTCCACATATTCTGATGGAAATATTTGATAATCTACATACTTACTTTGGTCCGATGAACTGGTGGCCAGGAGAAACACCTTTTGAAATAGTTATAGGCGCAATATTGACACAAAATACAGCCTGGAGCAATGTTGAAAAGGCTATCTGTAATCTGAAAAAAAATAATCTGCTCATGCCGGAAACAATGGCAGACTTAACACATGATGAACTGGCTGCAATTATCCGTCCGTCAGGATATTACAATATTAAGACAAAAAGGATTAAATCCTTTTTATCAAGGTTGATATCTAGACATAATGGCTCGCTTGATATACTTTTTTCATTAAATAAAGAGGATCTGCGCTATGAGCTACTTACAATTTCCGGAATAGGTCCGGAAACAGCAGACAGTATTATGCTTTATGCGGCAAAATACCCGATTTTTGTGGTAGATGCTTATACCAGACGCTTCCTTATGAGACATAATTTGTTATGCGGGGATGAAGACTACTATCAAATTCAGGAATTTTTTCAGGATAATCTTGCAGAAGATGTTCCGCTTTATAATGAATTTCATGCGCTTATAGTAAACCTTGGGAAAGAATTCTGCCGCGCAAAAAAACCTTTATGCCATTTATGCCCATTAAAAGATGTTTTAAATGAACCCGATCCTGATATCTAAAAAACCCGGCCAATAGACCAGGTTTTAAATGTAAAAATAAATTCGTAAAAAAATTGAATCAGGCAAACGGGTTTGTCAGTATTATTGTTTCCTCTCGTCCAGGCCCCACTGAAACCATTGTAATGGGACAATTTATAAGCTCTTCTATCTTATCGAGATATTTTCTTGCATTAACAGGAAGATCAGATAAATTTCTTACACCAGTGATATCATCATCCCAACCTGGAAACTCCTCATAAATAATCTCTGACTCTTCAATAACTTTTAATGTTGTGGGCATTTCATCAATAATCCCGCCTTTATATTTATAAGCCGTTGCGATCTTGATGGTTTTAAGACCAGTTAAAACATCGAGTTTTGTAATCACAAGCCCGCTAATTCCATTTAATCTTTTAGCGTTCTTAAGGGTAAGAATATCAAGCCAGCCGCATCTCCTTGGCCGGCCGGTAGTTGAACCAAACTCAGCGCCTTTTTTTTGAAGATGGACGCTCGTTTCATCAAATAATTCCGTAGGGAAAGGACCGCCGCCAACACGTGTTGTATAAGCCTTTGCAATTCCAATAACAAAATCAATATTTGATGGCCCCATACCAACGCCTGCAAGGACATTTCCGGCCAGGGTATTAGAACTCGTTACAAAGGGATATGTACCATGATCTATATCAAGGTGTGTGCCCTGAGCCCCCTCAAAAAGAAGATTTTTACCCTCGGCTATAGCGTGATTAAGCTCAAGAGAAATATTTGTGATAAAACCGGAAAATCTCTCGCCATATGTAAGATATTCATTAACAACAGGCTCCGGATCAAAGGGTTCTGTATTATACATGCCCTTTAAAAGAAAATTTTTTTCCTTTAAATTAAATTCAACTTTTTCTGTGAGCAGGTCTTTATCCATAAGATCCTGCATGCGGATTCCGGTCCTTTTAACCTTATCTTCATAACATGGGCCGATTCCCCTGCCGGTTGTCCCTATCTTTTTATTCCCTTTGGCCTCATCACGGACAATATCAATAGCCTCATGATAAGGCATTATTACATGGGCATTAGGACTTATACCAAGACGTTCCGGGGTTAAATCATGCCCTGATTTTGCAAGGGCTTCAATCTCCTGAATAAGTACTTTAGGATTAACAACTAAACCATTTCCAATAAGACACCTTTTTGTTTTATGCAAAATACCAGATGGAAGCAGGTGAAATATATATTTTTTGCCATCAACAATAAGGGTATGACCGGCGTTGTTACCTCCTTGAAATCTTGTAATATAATCCGCATCCTCAGTATAAATATCAACAACCTTACCCTTGCCTTCATCCCCCCACTGAGTACCTATAACAACGACTGATGACATTACGCTATAAACTCCTTATAAATATTATAATTAATATGACCTTAAAAGTCAATTACTTAGAATCTACGCAAAAATTATAGAATGCTAACCAAGATTTCTAAGACGTCTTATTCT